>JAYRVL010000453.1:0-13101 GCA_041918575.1 Anaerolineae bacterium
AGAACACAAAGGGTTTGGAGAATACTTCTTTGTGGCTTGGTGTCATTGTGTGAGCCAGCAAGGAATTCTCACACCAAGACACAAAGAACACAAAGGGTTTGGAGAATTCTTCTTTGTGGCTTGGTGTCTTTGTGTGAGCCAGCAAGGAATTCTCACACCAAGACACAAAGAACACAAAGGGTTTGGAGAATCCTTCTTTGTGGCTTGGTGTCTTTGTGTGAGCCAGATTGGTGGTTTTGTGTGAGGTTTTTCTGCTAAACCAGGGTCAGTTTGTCTTGCACCAGGCTGACCAGGAAACGGCGCTCGCCGGCGGTGACGAAGGAAATGACAATCGCCATGTCGTTGCCGTCGGGCTGCGCGGCGACAACCGTCCCCTGCCCGAAGCGGTCGTGCCTGACTTCGGCGCCGGGCTTGTAGACCGTGGAGATGATACGGCCCGGCTTGAACACGCTGCTGCCTGCGCTCGTCTGTTTCGCCTCGGCCTGAGCTGCGGCAATGGCCGTCGCTTCCCGGTCGCGCCAGGCATCCGCGTACGGCGCCACATCCTCTGGCCGGCGCACCTGCATCCGCACACGTTCCAGCGTCTGCCGCGCCTGGGCCAGCTTGGGCATCAAACGCCCCTTGTCCACGCTGCGGCTGTCGCCCTGCGCGATAGTGCGCGCAGCGGTGGCCAGGGCGCGGCTCAACTCATCGAAGACCGGCCGCGTTTGCTCCGCGGCCAAATCCACGTTGATCAGACGCACGCCGTGCTGTCGGCACAACTCCTCGCGCAGTTCATCGCGCTGCGTTTCTTCCAGTTCCTCTTGATCGCTCTTGCGCACCCTGCGCTGACCTTGCAGCCCCTGCAGGCGCACCGCCACACCTGCATCGGGATAGTACAGGTCGAGCTTCAGGAGTCGTTTGGTGTTGGGATTGCGTAACCAATCGGGCGTGACGTTTTCTTGCACGGTAAAATCACCCAGGATACGGGTGAAAATTTCACGCCAGCCCATCGCATATTGCCACATGATCCGCCTCATCGTTTTGTCTGAATGGCGGGCAGATTGTAGGTCAAGACCGCATTTCGCGCAAACAAGCGGCTAGCGGCATTCTCCACCACAGACCCGATCTCCAATCTCCGGCCTCATGGGCGCCTTTTCTTCCTCTGCGCCGGTCATGTTATAATGCGGTTGGGCGTCCCTCGCAGTCGTCTGCGACCCACATCACCGAACAGGAGAGCATCCGATGGCACAAACTGTGCATGAAGGCGCAAGCGCGCTTCCCGCTCGTCACGCGTCGCGACGCCACGCGCCGGCCGGACTGGCGATCGTGGCGGAAGCGGCCGGCGAACTCAACGCCGAGATCATCCGCGGCCGGCTGGAAAACGCTGGCATCCCGGCCGCCCTGCAGTACGAAAGTATGGGTACCAGCCTCTTCCCTGTGCCCAGCGTGCCCCTGGGCATTGTACGCGTGCTGGCGCCGCAAGAGTTCGAGGAAGCAGCCCTGGCCCTCCTCAGCGCCGAGGTGAGCGCCGACGAAGAGGCCGACGAGGATGCGGATGTCGCCGACGCCGATGAAAGCAACTGAGCGGCTGCAGCGTTTCGCCGCGGCCACCACCCACCGGCCGCGCGTGACAACGCTGGCGCTCAGCCTGATCGCGTTCCTCGTTTATCTGCTCACGCTGGCGCCCGGCGTTCCGCCCACCGACAGCGGTGAGTTGATCTTGGCCGCCTGGCTGCCCGGCGTCGCTCATGCGCCGGGTTTTCCTCTGTGGGTGGTCCTGGGTTGGCTTTTCAGTCACCTGCTGCCCATCGGCAGCGTGGCTCAGCGCCTCAATCTGATGTCGGCCTGTTGGGGCGCGGCCGCCGTCGGCATGATCCACCTGCTCTGGCGCGCCGCGCGCTCCGTCAAGCAACCCGAACCCAGGGACCAGAGGCCAGGGATCAACGGCGATACCCTGGTCTCTGATCCCTGGTTTCTGGCTGTTTCGACCGGCATCGGCCTGGCGATCCCGCTGACCTTTGCGTTCTCGCGCACCTTTTGGGCCTGGAGCGTGGTGGCCGAAGTCTACAGCCTGCACATTTTTCTCACCGCCGCCATCCTGACCCTGCTTTTGACCTGGCGCCGCCGCTTGCAGCAGGGCGAAGCGCCGCAGCGGGCCGGCCGCTGGCTCATCCTGGCGGCCCTGGTCTACGGCCTGGCCCTGGGCAACCACAACCTGACCATCATCCTCTTGGCGCCGCCCATCCTTTTCTGGCTCTGGGCCAACCGCCGCGGCCTGAACCTGCGGCTGATCACCCTCAGCGCGCTGGCGCTGGCTCTGGGCGCGCTCATCTACCTCTACCTCCCCTGGCGCGCCGGCCATGATCCACTGCTCAACTGGGGCAATCCGGCCAACCCGGAACGTCTCTGGTGGCACATCACCGGCAAGCAGTACCGCGTCAGCCTGTTCGGAGGCACGCTGCAAAGCATGGGGAGTGAGTTGGGCGCCGGACTGCTGCTGTGGGCGCAGCAGTTTACGCCGCTGGCCGCGCCCCTCCTGCTGGGCGGCGCGTGGGCGCTCTGGCGGCGAGATCGCGCCCTGGCCCTCTTCACCTTCCTCGTGGCGCTGCTGGGCGTTGGCTACGCGGTCATCTACGACATCGCCGATGATCGCGACGCCTACTACCTGGCCTCGTTCCTGGTCTCCACCCTGTGGCTGGCCGCGGCCTGGCAATGGCTGGTCGAATGGGTCTGGGGCGCAGCGCCCGCGCCGCCTGCAGCGCGCAGCCGGGCGAATGACCCGCGCGCCAGGGGCGCCCGTCGCCCGCCGGCCCGGCCGCCGCGCGAGACCGAGAGTCAGCGCCCGCCGCCGGCGGCCGCGCCGGCCGCCTGGCGTCGCCTGCTGCCAATCGCCCTGCTCCTGCTCCCCCTCCTCACCCTGGCCTGGAACTGGCGCCAGGGCGACCATCGCCATTATGTCTACCCTACGCTCTACGCGCAGAACGCCCTGAACGAAGCCGGCCCCAACGCCCTCATCCTCACCGGCGACTGGCAGCTCTACGCGCCGCTGTTGACGCGGCAAGGAGTAGAACAGCAGCGGCCCGATGTGGCCGCGCTCGATGTCCTGCTCTTTCAGAACCGCCCCTGGTACCATCGCCAGATCGAACTGAGCCATCCCGACCTGCTGGCGCCGGCGGCCGCTGAGCATGAAGCCTTCCTGGTCAAGCTGCGCCAGTTCGAATCCGATCAACTGCCCGAGGGCGACGCGGAGATCGGTCAGCGTTACACCGCACTGTGGCAGGCCCTGCTGCGAAGCGCGCTGGCGAGCCGGCCGGTCTATATGACGCCGGACGCGCTGGGCCATTTGCGCCAGTTTGAGATTGACCTGAGCGGCCAGGTGCTGCCCGGCGGCGTGCTTCTGCGCCTGTTGCCCGATCCACCCGCCGCCGCGCCGACCCTGCCGCCCCTGACCTGGGACGTGACGCCGTTTAGTGAAGCCATCGCGGCCAATCATTCCCTGGACGAACCGGCGCGCAAAATTCGTCGCGCCCACGCGGTCATGGCCGTCAACCGCGGCGCGTACAGCCAGCGTTTCGACCGGCCGGCCGAGGCGCTGACCGATCTGCAATTGGCAACGCAGATTGACCCGACCTACAGCCTGGCCTATCTGCTGCTGGCCGATGTGCAGCAGCGCCAGGGCGACCTCGAAGCGGCCCGGCGTTCGCTGCAGGCGGTGCTGCGGCTGGAACCGGACAACGAGCAGGCGCAGCAGCGCCTGGCAGCCTTGAAATAAGGCAAGTGGCAGGAGAATACGAACGATGAAGATTGATGTCGTCTTATCGTATGAGCGGGGCATCCATGACGCGGTCGCGGCCGCCCGCGCGGCCGAAGCGCTGGGTTTCGACGGCCTGTGGACGGCCGAGACGCAGCACGATGCTTTTTTGCCCCTGGCGCTGGCGGCCGAACACACGCAGCGCATCGAACTGGGCACGGCCATCGCGGTCGCGTTCGCGCGCAGCCCCACCGAACTGGCCTACACCGCCTGGGATCTGCAGACGCTGTCGGCCGGGCGCTTCATCCTGGGGTTGGGCACGCAGGTCAAGGCGCACATCGAGCGCCGCTTCGGCATGGTCTGGGATTCGCCCAGCGCCAGGCTGCGCGAGATGATCCTGGGCATGCGCGCCCTGTGGAACTGCTGGCAGAACGACGCACGCCTCAACTTCCGCGGGGAGTATTACAAACTGACCTTGATGTCGCCCTTTTTCAACCCCGGTCCCATCGAGCATCCCCACATCCCCATCTACATTGCCGGGGTGAACAAGGGGTTGTGCCAACTGGCCGGCGAGCTGTGCGAAGGCTTTCATGTCCATCCCTTCCACACCGTCGAATATCTGCGAGAGGTCACGCTGCCCAACATCGGCATTGGCCTGGCGCGCAGCGGCCGCCAGCGCAGCGACATCACCCTCTCCAGTTCGATCTTCGTCATCACCGGCCAGGATGCCGAAACGCTGGCCGCTTCACGCCAGGCGGCGCGCAGTCAGGTTGCCTTCTACGCCTCCACCCCCAGCTATCACAGCGTGATGGAAGTGCATGGCTGGCTGGACACCGCGGAGCGGCTGGGCATGCTGGCTGCGCGCCAGCAGTGGCAGGAAATGGCCGGCCTGATCACCGATGAGATGCTGGAGGCCTTTGCGGTCAGCGGCGCGCCGGACGAACTGGCCGGCCAGATTCAGCGGCGCTACGCCGGCCTGCTCGACCGCGTCAATTATTACGTGCCCTTCGTCCCCGGCCAACAAGACGCCCACTGGCGCCGCGTCGCCGCAGCGTTCCACTGAGTTGGAGACTGAATTGACCCCCCTTTACCGGTCTGATACAATACCCGCCATGTCAAATTACGCATCCGATAACCCAATTCCACGCCGCATCGGCATTCTGCACCACCCCAAGAAGCCAGAGGCGCTGCCGTTGGCGGAACAGATTGCCCTCGAGGTTCAACGCCAGGGCGGCCAGCCGTCGCTCTTTTCGGCCTGGGAAGAACAGGAAATCAGCGCTCATGTGCAGGAACTCGACCTGCTCGTCACCCTCGGCGGCGACGGCACCATGCTGCGCGCCGCACGCCTGGGCGCACGTTTCCATGTGCCCATGATCGGCGTCAAGCTGGGCCGTCTCGGTTTCCTGGCCGAAATCCAGCCCGATCAATGGCAAGAGCCGCTGCAGCAGTTGCTGGCAGGCCATTACTGGCTGGAAGAGCGCATGATGCTCGACGTTTCGGTCAGACATCATGCCAACGACAACCCGCACAACCATCACTACGAGGCGCTGAACGATGTGGTAGTCAGCCGCGGCGGCCTGGCGCGCATCGTGCGCATCGCCGCCTCGCTCGATGAGGGCTACGTAACGACGTTCGCCGCGGACGGCGTGATCGTCGCCACGGCCACCGGCTGCACCGGCTATGCCCTGGCCGCGGGCGGGCCTATTCTGCCGCCCGAACTGAAGAACATCCTGCTCGTGCCCATCGCGCCCCACTTGAGCTTCGACCGGCCCATCGTGCTGGCGCAGGGCGCCTCGGTGAGCCTGCAGGTCTTTGCCGATCACCAGGCCATCTTGACCGTGGATGGCCAGTTCGAGATTGATGTAAAAAACGGCGACACCGTGATTGTCACTTCCAGCCCCAACGTGGCGCGCT
Organism: Anaerolineae bacterium; assembly: GCA_041918575.1. GTDB lineage: Bacteria > Chloroflexota > Anaerolineae > SSC4 > Amarolineaceae > Amarolinea. Next base: position 5,648 of record JAYRVL010000453.1, read on the forward strand.
TCGTGCGGCTGCGACCGCGCAACTACTTCTACAAGACGTTGATCGAGCGGCTGAAGTGGAATGTGTAGGGAGTGGAGATTAGAGAGTGGAGAGCGGAGATTAGAGAGTGGAGATTAGAGAGTGGAGATTAGAGAGTGGAGATTAGAGAGCGGAGATTAGAGAGCGGAGATTAGAGAGCGGAGATTAGAGAGCGGAGATTAGAGAGCGGAGATTAGAGAGTGGAGATTAGAGAGTGGAGATTAGAGAGCGGAGAGCGGAGAGTGGAGATATGAGGCGATGAGATGGAGAGTGTAGGGGAAAAGTTGGCGCAGGCGTCGGCGGCGTTACGGGTGGGAGAAATGGCGCAGGCGCGACGATTGTACGAAGAAACGATTGCCGATGCGCCCGACAGCGCGGAGGCCTGGCTCGGTCTGGCCGGCGTCGTCAATAATCCTGACGACAAGCGCGCCTGTTTCGATCTGGCCCTGCGGTTCAACCCAGGCAACCGGGAAACCATGGCCGGCCTCGATCTGCTGCGCCGCCGCAGCCAGATTCCCCTCAAACAGGGTGAGGCTCTGCCCGCGCCCGACGCGGCCCTGCGCAGCCTGATCGAAACGGCAAATCAACGCCTGGCCGCGCTCAAGCCGCCGGCGGACCGCGGCCCGACGCCAGCCGCGGACGAGGAAGAGCGCACCTTCTGCACCAACCATCCCACAGTCGAAACCATGCTGCGCTGTAACAAGTGCAGCCGGCCGATGTGCGTGCGTTGTGTGCGGCTGACCGATGTGGGCTACCGCTGCAAGGAGTGCATCGCGGGCCAGCAGGCCGTCTATTTCAATGCCGAGTCGCTCGATTACCCGATTGCCTTCGGCGTCGGCTTCATCGTCTGCGCCATTGCGTCTCCCCTGGCTGGGCTTTTGCTGGGCGAAATGGGTTTCTTCGGCCTGTGGATTGCCGTGCTGATCGGCTCCGCGGCCGGCGGCGTTTTGGCCGAGTTGATCCGCCGCGCCATCAATCGCCGCCGCGGCCGCTACTTGTGGATCGCGGCGCTTGGTGGAGTTCTGCTGGGTGTGCTGATGGGCAATATCGCCATTTTCTTGTTCAGTGGATTTTTCCCCCTGTTCAGCCTGGTCACGCTGATCTTCACCGGCCTGGCCCTGAGCACGACGTACGCGCGGCTGCGCTAAATTCAGCCTGGAAGTGGTTACTTTGGCAACAATTGCACAATACACATGGGCCATCGAGGCATTCGAGCTGCGTAAGACCTACGGGCCGCTGGAGGCGGTCAAAGGCGTCAACTTGCAGGTGCGCGGGGGTGAGATCATGGGCTTCCTGGGGCCAAATGGCGCCGGCAAAACCACCACGATCAAAATGCTGACCGGGCTGCTGACTCCCACGGCCGGCACGGCGCGCATCTGCGGCTATAACATCCAGGCCCAACCCATCCAGGCCAAATCGTGCATCGGCTACGTGCCCGATACCCCCAACCTGTACGGCAAGCTCAACGCCTGGGAGTTCCTGCGTTTCATGGGCCGTCTCTATCGGGTGCCGACCAGCCAACTGGAATCGCGTATCGCCGAACTGCTCAAGCTGTTCGACCTGGAAGAGGCCGCGGGCGACCTGCTGGAAGGCTACAGCCACGGCATGCAGCAGAAGATGGCGCTGGCCGGCGCGTTGGTTCACAGCCCGCAGGTGCTCTTTTTGGATGAGCCAACAGTTGGCCTCGATCCCAAGTCGGCCAGGCAGATCAAAATCCTGCTGCGCCAGATTGCCGACCGTGGCAACGCGGTTTTCTTCTCCACCCATATTCTGGAGATCGCCGAGCGCATGTGCGACCGCGTCGCCATCATCAACAAGGGCAAAATTATCGCGGTGGGCGCCATGCAGGAACTGCGCATGCAGAACGATCGCGCGGGGAGCGCCGGCGGCTCGCTGGAGGACATTTTCCTCAGCCTGACCGGTGGCGCGGACTATGCAGAACTGACCGAGCTGCTCTCGTCGTAGCCGTGTGGGGCGTGAGCCGCAAAAAGAACACAAACAAGGGTCACGAGCCTGGTGTGAGAAACTCATGATTGCTGATACCCTGCTTTTGCTGCAACTGCGCTGGCAGTTGAGTTGGAACAACTGGCGCAAGCGCACGCGCGGGCGCAAAATACTCATTCTCGTGGGTGTGCTGTGGCTTACGGCTGTTGGGGGCGGTTTCTCCGGCTCCATCGGCTGGGGCAGCGCGGCCGTCGTGCGCCGCTTCCTGGGCGCCGGCCTGGAGCCGCTGATTCCTGGCCTGATCTTGAGCGCCGCCGTGCTGATTCTGCTCATCAGCGCGTTCAGCATTGCCCTGGGCAGCCTCTTTTTCAGCAACGACCTGGAACTGCTGATGGCCGCGCCGGTCAACCGCCGTGCGGTCTTCCTCTCCAAGCTGCTCGATGGTGTTGCCTGGTACTACGGCATCCTGGCAATCACGGCCATGCCCGGGCTGTTTGCCTATGGCTGGCGCCTGGGCTACCAGGTTTGGTACTACTTGCTGGCCCTGTTGACCCTGCTCGGCGCCCCCCTGCTCACCGCGGGCATCGGCGCATTGGCTGTCATGCTGGTGGCGCGCTTTGCCCCGGCTCACCGCGTGCGTGAGGTGCTCGGCTTCGTAGCGGCCATCTTCGGCCTGAGCTGCAGCCTGCTCGGCCAAACCTCGCGCCTGTGGGCGCAGCGTTTCGAGCAGTTCGAATCCGATCCGCAGGCGCTGCTGGCCGCGGTCGAGCGATTTTCCAACCTGCCCTTGCCCACGTTGATGGCCGGTCGCGGCCTGACCGCGGCTGGACATGGCGACATCGGCGCCAGTCTGCTCGACCTGGTGGTCTTTCTCGTCATCACCTTTGGCTTTTTTGCGCTTTGTGTCGTTCTGGCCGACCGCCTGTATACCAGCGGCTGGACGCGTATGCAGGGCGCCGGTTCGGCGCGGCGCTCTGCCCGCGATCAAGCGCGGGCGCGGCGCGGCGGCGCGCTGGTCAGTGCGCCCCGCACACTCACCATCGCGCTCAAGGACTGGCGCGTCATCCCGCGTGATCTGCGCAACTTCGCGCAGATGCTCTCGCCGCTGCTGCTGGCGCCCATCATCTACATCAACGTCGTCGCCAATGGCGGCCCGCGCGGGCAGGCCAACCTCAGTCAGTTCCTCGGTCGTTTCGAGAGCGACGGTCCACTGACGCTGATCGAGATCGGTCTGGCGGGCAGCGTTCTTTTCATCACGTCCCTGGTCTTTTCCCGCGTCGCGCTGACGGGCATCAGCATGGAGGGCAAATCGTGGTGGCTGCTCAAAGCCGCGCCCCTGGGCAGTTGGGAACTGTTGGCCGGTAAATTCCTGGCCGCCTACATCCCCTTTGTCGGCCTGCACCTGCTCTTGATGCTTGGCGCAGCCATCTGGCGCCGGTTCAGCGTGCTGGCTTTCGTCTATACCACCCTCGGCGCCTTGATCCTGGGTGTGGGCATCATGGCCATTGGCGTGGGGTTGAGCGTGCCCTGGGCGCGCCTCGATTGGGATGACCCGCGGCGCATGAGTTCAGGCTGGGGCGGCCTGATCGCGTTCATCATCCAGTCCATTTACATGATGGCAGGATTGGCCTCCCTGGCCCTGCCCAGCCTGGCCGCGCTGTGGCTGCCCGCGTGGACGCCGATCGCCTGGCTCATCGGGCCGGCTGGCGCACTCTTGCTGACCTTCGTGGTCAGCTTTCCCATTCTGAGCTTCGGCGCGCATCGCCTGGCCCGCGTGGGAGAAAACTGAATGCCGAATTTTTCACCCGCGCTGCGAACCGTGCCGTTCCTTTTTCTGCGCCCGGTTTATCTGTTGCGCAGCTACCGCCGCTCCAACCTGCAGCCGGATATCCTGGCCGGGCTGACGGTGGCGGTGGTGCTCTTACCGCAGGCGATCGTCTTTTCGCTGCTGGCCGGACTGCCGCCGCAGATGGGCATCTACAGCGCGGTGACGGCCGGCGCGGTGGGCGCGTTGTGGGGATCGTCCAGCCACCTCAACAGCGGGCCGACCAACTCTGTCTCGGTGCTCGTGCTTTCGATCCTGGCGCCGCTGGCCGCGCCGGGTACCCCACCCTTCATGGCCGCGGCCGGCGTCCTGGCCGTCATGGCCGGCATCCTGCGCATCGCCATGGGCATCGCCCGCCTGGGCATCATGGTCAACTTCGTTTCCGATTCGGTCATCGTCGGTTTCACGGCCGGCGCGGGCGTGCTGGTGGCCGTGGGCGAGGTGCGTCACCTGCTGCGCCTTGATTTCAGCGCGTCGGGCCTGGTGGATAACCTGGCGGGGCTGACGCAAACCGCGCTGCAGGCGCATCCGCTGAGCATGGCGCTCGGCCTGGGCGCGGCCGGCCTCATCTTGCTGCTCAAGCGGCTCGACCGGCGCCTGCCCGGCCCGTTGATCGCCCTGATCCTGACCGGCGCGGTGGTGGGCCTGGCGGGCCTGGCCAGCGCCGGCGTCAAGATCATCGGCCAACTGCCCGGCGGATTTCCGCCCCTGGCTGATCTGCCTCTGCTCGATCTGACCCTGATTGGGCATCTCTCCACCGGCGCGCTGGCTGTCGCGGCCATTGGCCTGGTCGAGGCCACCTCCATCGCTCGTTCTCTCGCCAGTCAGAGCGGTGAGCGCCTCAATAGCAACCAGGAATTCATCGGCCAGGGTCTGGCCAACGTCGCGGCCGGCCTTTTTTCGGGCTATCCCACCTCTGGCTCCTTCAATCGCTCTGCGCTCAACCTGGAAGCCAGGGCGCGCTCTCCGTTCTCCAATGTCTTTGCCAGCCTGTTCGTCTTGATGGCTACCCTGCTGCTTGGCCCGCTGGTGGCCTTCGTTCCGCGTTCGGCTCTGGCCGGCGTGCTCATCGTGGGCGCGTACGGGATGATTGATTTCAAGGAGATGCAGCGCATCTGGCGCGGCGCGCGCGGCGACGCGCTCATCATGGTGGTGACGCTGCTGGCAACCCTGCTGCTGCCCTTGCAGTTTGCGGTTCTCTCCGGCATCCTGATGTCGTTGGCCTACTACCTGCTCAAGACCAGTATGCCGCAGGTGCGCTCGGTGGTGCCGGATGATTATTTTCGTCATTGGGTGTATCTGCCCGACAAGCCGGTTTGCCCGCAGCTCGGCGTGGTGGACATTCTGGGCGATCTCTACTTTGGCGCGGCCAGCCATGTGGAGGAGATGGTGCGCGGCCTGCAGGCGCAGCACCCCACCCAGCGCTACCTCCTGCTGCGTATGCAGAGCGTAGATCACTGCGACATCAGCGGCATCCACGCCCTGGAGAGCATCCTGCGTCTCTATCGCGAGCGCGGCGGCGACGTCTATTTCACGCGCGTGCGTGACTCGGTGCTGGCGCTGATGAAATCTACGGCTTTCTATCGCGATGTGGGCGCCGACCACTTCCTGAGTGAAGACAACGCGGTCGAACACCTTTTTTATCGCGTGCTCGACCCCGCCATCTGCATCTACGAAAGCGATGTGCGCGTCTTTCGTGAGTACCAGAACCTGCCGCGGCCAGAGTACGGCGCGCCGATCGTGCTGCATACCGACATTCCGGCCGGTTTACTGACGGAGATGGAGCCGCGCACGCTATGGAATCGCCTGCGTGAACAGAACGCGCCGGCGGTGATAGATGTGCGCGAGCCGCGGGAGTTCATGCGCGGGCACATTGCTCAGGCGCAGAATATCCCCCTGGTTGATCTGCTGACCCGGCCCCTGGCCCTGCCGCATGATCGTTTGATCGTGTTGGTCTGCCGCGCCGGGCGGCGCAGCGCACGCGCCACCTACGCGCTGCACAACCAGGGCTACAACAACTGCGCCGTGCTCAAGGGCGGCATGCAAGCCTGGGAAGACGCCGGGCTGCTCGAAGCCGTGGACGGGTGATTATGCAGGCAGCCGGCGCCGGCCGACATCGCGTCCACGCAGATTTCTGGCACACGAATCAACACGAATTCGCACTGATCATCTTCATCATCCGTGTTGATCTGTGTCAATCCGTGTCCTAATCCTATTGCCTGGCGGTGCGCCCACTGGCGCTAGCGCGCCACTCAGGCGCGAATTCAATTGCTGAACTGGATTGTTGTTGGGAGGTTTTGTGATATGCCAAGCGCACCTTCGATGGTCAAAGTTGTCACTTCACGCAACCTGGGGATGGATCTGATCCGCGCCACCGAGGCTGCGGCGCTGACGGCCGGCCGCTTTGTGGGCCTGGATCATCCCGATGAGGCCGATCACATGGCGGGCGAGGCGATGTATCATATTCTCAATTCGTTGGACATGGACGGCTATATCGTCACCGGGGAGGAATTGAAACTGGGAATGCACTCTCCCTTCGACACGGGCGCCCGCGTCGGCGCCGGTAAAGGGCCGATGCTGGATGTAGTTGTAGATCCGATCGAAGGACGCAGTCTGCTGGCTTCAGGGCGTTCAGGCGCGATTGCGGTCTGCGCGGTGGCGCCGGTCGGCACGATGTGGGCGCCCCAGCAGGCCATCTACATGGAGAAGATCATTGTGGACGCGGAGGTCGCGCCGGCGCTGGTGCCGGAGTGCATGGATGCGCCGGCCGCGTGGACGCTGGCGCTGGTGGCGCGGCTCAAGAAGAAAGATGTACATGACCTGGTGGTCTTTGTGCTCGACCGGCCGCGTCATACTGAGCTGGTGGATGAGATTCGCCGCGCCGGCGCCCGCGTCATGCTGCGCGCGGCCGGCGATGTGGCCGGCGCGCTGCTGGTGGTGGCGCCTAATGGCCGCGCCGACATGCTGATGGGGGTGGGCGGCGTTTCGGAAGGGATCATGGCCGCGTGCGCGGCGCGCGCCCTGGGCGGTGGTATGCTGGGGCGCCTGGCGCCGCAGAGCGACGCCGAGCGCGAGGCGATCAAAGAGGCGGGGTTGAGCACGCGGCGCATTCTCAGCGCACGGGAGATCATCGCCAGCGACAACATCTTCTTTGCCGCCACCGGCATCACCGATGGACCGCTGCTGTCAGGCGTGCGTTATCACGGCAAACGGGCCGAGACCCATTCGTTGATTCTGCGTGGCGAAACCGGCACGCGGCGCCTGATCTACGCAGAGCATGTGCTGCGCTAAGCTCATTCATCCTTTGTGCGGAGGTTCTTCGAGTCGTGGAGCTTTATCTGATTCGCCATGCCCACTCTACCAACAATCCCCTGGCGGACCAAACCCTGCGCGTCGAAGACCCGCGCCTGACCGACCTGGGCTGGCAGCAAGCGCGGCGCCTGGCCGATTACCTGGCGGCGCAGCGCCTGCCCGCCGCACAGGCCGACCGCCTGGCGCAAGCGGGCGGCAATGAATTCAATCAGCAGGGATATCACTTTACTCGCCTGTTGGTCAGCCCGATGACGCGTGCGCTGCAAACCGCGCAGGCGCTGGCCGAGGCGCTGGCGTTGACCCCACAGGTGTGGGCCGATGTCTTCGAAGTCGGCGGGATTTATCTGGACTATGG
>JAYRVL010000454.1:0-2514 GCA_041918575.1 Anaerolineae bacterium
CGTGGCAGGAGTATCCTCTGCCCACCCGCATTACAGTCATTGTCGGTAACTGCTCAGGCGGCCCCCCCTGCCTCCCAATCCTGAGGGGGAAAAGCATTCGGCTCCCCCAAGATTGGGGGACAGGGGGGCGCTCCGGGCGCTATCGAGACCATTCTCGCTGCCTGGCTGAGCAGTTACCATTGTCGTGATGAAAGGATGGGCCACATGAAGAATTTCTGGAAGTGGACAAAACGCATCGTGCTTGGATTGTTGGTCTTGATTCTGATCCTGGTCGGGCTGCTGCTGGTTGCAGGCGCCAGGGCCAAGGCGAAACTCGCAGCCGCCAACCCGCCGCCGGGCGAGCTGGTGGATGTTGGCGGCTACAGGATGCACATCTACTGCACCGGCGTCGGCAGCCCCACCGTGATCCTGGAAGCGGGCCTGAACGATTTCTACGTCAGTTGGGCGCAGACTCAACCCGCCATCGCGCAGGCGACGCGCGTCTGCTCGTTCGATCGCGCCGGCCTGGGTTGGAGCGAGCTGAGTCCGCGTCCGCGCACCAGCGAGGTGATGGCGGAGGAGCTGCACACCCTGCTGGCAAAGGCCAACATCGCAGGGCCGTACATCCTGGTCGGCCATTCCTTCGGCGGGATCAACCTGCGCGTCTTCGCGCGGATGTACCCCGCAGAAGCGGCGGGGATGGTGTTGGTGGACTCTGCGCACGAAGAGCAGAGCGGCCGGCTGCCATTCTTGAAAGACGCCACGGAGCAGGCGATCGGGCAGCTCCGTCTCTTCTCCTTTCTCAGCGCATCCGGGCTGATGGCGCTCTTGCCTGAGAATATCCCCAATCGCGGCCTGTCCGCCGAGGTGTACAAGCAGTACCAGGCCGTGGTGGCAACCACCCGTTACTTCCAGGGCGCCATGGCCGAGTCCGCAGGGGTCAATGGCAGCGCGGCGTCGCCCAAAATTGCCGGCCTGGGCGACCTGCCGCTGATCGTTCTTACGCACGAAAAATTCGAGGCCATGCCGGGCTTGACCGCGTCGCAGCAGGAGCAGTTCGAACAGGAGTGGACGAAGATGCAGCGCGAGCTGGCCGGCCTGTCGTCGAAGAGCAAGCAGATCATCGCATCCGCCAGCGGTCACTACATCCAGGTTGACCGGCCGGAACTGGTCATCGAAGCGATCCTGGAGCTTGTGTACAGTCTATCCACCCACTGAGAATCCATGACGAACATTCAGTATCGAGTCCACGAGAAAATCAGCGTCGAGCAGTTCATTGACCTGCTCCGGCGCTCCACGCTGGCCGGCCGGCGGCCGCTCGACCGCGCCGAGCGCGTGCAGCGTATGCTCGACAACGCCAATCTGATCGTCACCGCCTGGGATGGAGACCGGCTCGTCGGCGTGTCCCGCGCGGTGACCGATTTCAGTCTCTGCTGTTACCTGTCCGACCTGGCCGTGGACGAATCGTATCAGCGTACGGGTATCGGCAACGAACTTGTGCGGCGCACGCGGGAGGCCGCGGGTCTGGAATGCACCCTCCTTCTGCTCTCCGCGCCCGCGGCGATGGGGTATTATCCCAAAATCAGGTTCGAGAAACTGGAAAACGCGTTCGCCATCAAGCGCGAGGCGTAGATCCACGAGGCGTAGGCCCACCATGAAGCAACCCCTGGAACTCCTGCACGACAGGAAATTCGGTTTGCGCGATCATCGTCGCCATCCCCGGCCTGATTGACCTGATTCACCCCGCGCTGGCGCACGAGAACACCATTGCCCCCGCGGCGTAAAGGAGTCTCTTATGTCACGCATCACTCTGCTTCTCACCACTGCGGCTCTCCTGTCTCTGACCTTGGCCGGCGCGGGCGGCGCATCGCCCGTGACCGCCCCCTGCGCGCCGGGCGCCAGCTATGACCCGGCCTGCGACGTGGATCACGACGGCGACGTGGACATCTTCGACATCCAGCTCGCCGCCGGCCATTGGAACCAGGGCGGCGCCTGGCCCGGCGGTGACTCCTGGTCGCTAACCGGCAACACCGGCGCCACCGCCGGCACACACTTCGTGGGCACCACCGACATGGAAGCGCTGGAGCTGCATGTGGCCGGCCAGCGCGCCCTGCGCCTGGAGCCGATCCCCGTACCGCCTGACCAGGTTCAGGGGGGCGGCAACACCCCCAACCTGATTGGCGGCCATGCGGACAACGCCGTCACCCCCTACGTGAAGGGCGCCACGATTGGCGGCGGCGGTTTCCAGGAAGAGGGACACCAGGTGTTCGACGACTTTGGCACGGTTGGCGGTGGGATCCACAACTGGGCCGGCGACAATACCGGTACGCTGAACGACCGCGCCTATGCCACTGTGGGCGGCGGCGCTTACAAACAATCCAGGAAGGCGTTCACGTCCTTCTCGATGTTGTCGAATCCATCTTACTCAGTCAAGAGGAGAAAAACCATGTCTGCGCAAAACAAAGGCCTGAATGAAAACCTGAATGAAAACCTGAATGAAAACCTGAATGAAAACCTGAATGAAAACCTGAATGA
>JAYRVL010000455.1:0-6027 GCA_041918575.1 Anaerolineae bacterium
AGTTGACGCCGTTGATGAGGCGAGCGAGCTGCGCCGGCCCGTCGTCGAACTCATGATTGCCGATGGTCATCGCGTCGTAACCCAGCAGGTTCATGGTCTCGGTGATGATGTCAGCCTTGTACAGGCGGTAGAAATGGGTGCCCTGGAACTGATCGCCGGCGTCCACCAGCATGACATTGCTGTTGTTCGCGCGGAAGTCGTTGATGGTAGTGGCCAGGCGGGCCGAGCCGCCGATGCCGCTTTGCCCGTCTACGCGAGCATGGAAGTCATTGGTATGCAGCAGGGTAAGGTTGAACGTGTCCGCAGGGCCTGCGGCTGTGGACACGGCGGTCGAATTGGCCAGCGCCGCAGAGCCGAGTAGCGCTGCCAGCAGGACAAGGGCCGCAATGATGGTGAGAAAACGCAGTTGCTTCATCAAATCCTCCTTGATTGAATCGAAACGGTGCATTGATGGGAAGTGATCCAGGGGGTTGTATTGTAACCCAAACCCTCGCGAAACGGCAAATCACAGTCGCCAAGTAACTGCTCAGCCTGCCTGGAATTCAGACAGGATTCACAGGATTGACAGGATATTCGAACTCTTTCGCCAACGTGAAGGACGGCCAGGGCGCCGGCCTGATCACCAACGCCGACATGGGTCCCACCCAGGTGCGCGACTATTGCCCGTTGCCAATCTAGCGCGCCGGCCTGGCGCAAACGTCCCACCCAGGTGCGCGACTATTGCCCGGTGGACGAGACCGGCCGGCAGCTCCTGGGCGCGGCGATGCGGCGGATGAACCTAAGTGCGCGGGCGTATCACCGCGTGCTCAAGCCGGCGCGGACGATCGCCGATCTGGCGGGGAGCAGGCGCATCCAGCCGGCGCATCTTGCGGAAGCGATCCAGCACCGGCCGCGAAGGATAGAGTAGGATGAGACGCGCGAATTGCGCACGCAACTTGGTGAGATGCCTTTCGGCAAACTGAGCCGACCAGCACTTGCGGAGAGAGCGCTGATCGGGTATCATATGCGCAATTAGTCTATCAAACAAACGACTATCTGCACATACGATTGGCTTGCCATGCAACTCGAGACCTACAACAAACTCTATCGGATTGCCGAAGCGCAGGCCGGTTACTTCACAACCGCCCAGGCTGCCACGGTCGGCGTCGACCGTAAGCGATTGGCGCGTTATGCGGTGACGGGACGCCTCGAGCGTGTCCGGCGCAGCATCTATCGTCTGGCGCCTTTCCCGCGAGCGCCGCACGAAGATTTGTTCATCGCGTGGCTCGAGATGGGCCCTGATTCGGTGATTTCTCACGACAGCGCGCTGGCGCTCTACGAGCTATCCGACGCGCTGCCGGCAGCCATTCACGTGACCGTGCCGCCTACCGCCTCGCGCCGGCATCCAGGCCTGCGCCTGCACACAAATCAGATCAGTGCCCAGGAGATCACGCATTATGACGCGCTGCCAGTGACCACGGTGGCGCGCACCATCGCGGACGTAGCCCTGGCGGGCCTGGCGGATGAACTGGTCGAGCAGGCGGTGCAGGAAGCCGTCCACAACGGCTTGGTGACGCCGGCGCTCCTGCTCGACGCAGCCGAACCCCGCGGTCCGCGGGTGACAGGGATCATACGCCGCGCGCTCGGACGGATCGGGCAACTTCCGAACCAGGAACTGCCATGACCAACTATCAGTCAGGAGCCGCTTTCCGGCGCGCCTTGGAAGATCGTCTGACAGCTCAGAGCATCAAGACGCAGATGCCACTGATCCGGCTGCGTAAGCTGGTGGTCTTCGACCGTTTCCTTGCCCGTCTTGTGGAACTCGGGCCGGACACCTGGCTCCTGAAAGGCGGCCTGGTGCTCCAACTGCGCCTGAGCCAACACGCCCGGACCACGAAGGACATGGATCTCCTGTCGCTGGCCACTTGGGATGAGGCGCCGCAGATCATGACGCACGCGGCACATCTCGACCTGCAAGACTGGTTTTCCTTCGCTGTCAGGCCGGATACCGCAACCCTGCCTGGACCGGGTCATGGCGGACAACGCTTCTTCGTGACCGCATTGGTTGCGGGAAGGACGTTCGAGAGTTTCCACATCGATGTGGGCAGCGGTGACCCGGTGACCGAACCGGCTGAGATGCTGGAAACACCCTCCCTGCTGGCCTTTGCTGGAATTCCACCTGTGACGGTCCCTTGTTATCCGCTGACCCAGCATCTGGCCGAGAAGGCGCATGCTTATGTCCGGCCCAGAGCGACCGGCGAGAGCACGCGGGTCAAGGAACTGGTGGACATCATCCTGATCGCTGAACATATGGCGATCAACGGTCTGGCCCTGCGCGCCGCGATTCAGGCCACCTTCACGACTCAGGGGGCAGGCGAACCGCCGACGAGCCTCCCAGCGCCGCCACCATCTTGGGCTTTGACTTTCAGAAAGCTGGCAGAGGAGGTTGGGTTACAGTGCATGACATTGGTAGAGGGCGATCAAGCAGCCAGGCGCTTCCTGGATCCGATCCTGGGTGGCGTAGCCTACGGTGTCTGGGCGCCGGAAAGACAAACGTGGGTTTGACGCGCAGTTGTGTGGTGGTCGTTGGGCGTGCGCCATGCCCGAGCGATTAACCTGAACGTCAGACGTACACTGACACTGGCGCTGCGCACCAGTGCAAATATCATCGGGTGCTCAAGCTGGCGCGCACGATCGTCGCGTGCCGGCGCGCTTTGTACAGCGGCTCTCGTTGGCCCCGCCACCGCATGTATGATGGTATTTGAGAGCAATCTCTCATATCTCGATCATCAACAGGGGAATTTCCATCTCCTCCCGCGTCAGGCCGCCGTGATGTCCCCAGAATTTCTGCTCGAAACGGTCCTTTTCGTACCAGAAGACCGCTTCGCCGGCCAGGGGCAGGATGACCAGGTTGCCCACGCGGGCCAGAAAAACGGGCGCGGGCGGCAGGGGGCCAAAGAAGCCGGCCGCGATCAGATCGGCGGTTTTGTGTACCTCCGCGCGGCCGGCCAGGCGGGCGCTGAGAAACGCCTGCGCTTCGTCCAGGCGCTCATCATGCACGGCCAGGAACAGATCACGCGGCGAACCGGCGGGCATGAGGGGCCAGTGCTGGCGATTATGCCTGAGAAAGCGCTCGATGCCAACGAACTCCGGGCGCCGATTGAGGTAGATCGTGGTGTCGGGGTTGACGCCCATTTGACCATGATCGGCCGTGAGCATGAGCAGGGTGCGACCCCGGCGCCTGCGCACGCGGCGAAAGAACTGGCGTTCCAGGACCGACAGAAAGGTGTCAATTTCGGCCTCGGTCTGCACCGCGGCCGGGCCATGCCGGTGGCAGATGGCGTCAATTTCATCGTAGTAGAAGAAGAAATAGGCCGGCCCCCGCTGCTCGGCCAGCGCCTGCGTCAGGTTGACCAGCCCCTGCGTGATCGTCTTGAAGGGGCGGGTCTCCGCGCCGGCCAGCAGCAGGTTGGAAAAGGTGGTGGAGGCGATCGAGACGTGTTGAAAGGCCAGCGACTTGACGCCGGCCGCGGCCAGGGCCTGATAGACGGTGCGCGTGGGGAAAAACTGCTCGGCCGGCACGCCGGTTTTCTTCAGCGTGTCGCGCGCCTCATCGCCGGCAAACGAGAAGAGCAGCGGCGCGATCATCGTATCCACCTGCGGCTCATAGTAGAACCATTCGTAGACGCCGCTGGCCGTGACCGGCAGGCCGCTGTGGATGGTGGTGACATGCGCGGCGGTGGTGGAGGGGAACTGCGAGGTGATCTTCTCCGCCCGGCCGTGCTGCAAGAAGCGCTGCAGGGCCGGATAATCGGGCGCCGCCTGCTCGAAGAAGCGCCAGCCGAAGCTGTCAATGAACAGGAAGATGATCGTGTCGTAGCGGTCGGCTAACCCGGCCATGATCTCCGGCGCCAGCGCCGCGCGGCCCGCGCCGGTCAACAGGCGTTGAATCGTAGAGGGCAGATCGGCAAAGCAGCGGCCGCCGTACTGCGGCTTGATGAAGGATGGCGCGGCGGTCAACGGACGATTTCCTGTCCGCTGACCGCCGGCGTGATTGGTTGTGACATGAGCGCCTCCCGCAAACGTGCTGGTTGCTGGCGGCGCGCATTGTAACAAGACCGGCGCGACCTGTCAAGAGTCGCTTAGACTGTGTTAATCCGTGTACCCCATCTTTACTGGACCGCGGCGTCCAGGCGAGTCTCTCTCCGTTTCGATCGGCCGAACCAAACCAGCAGTCCGGCCATCAAGCCGATCAGCAGCCACTCCTCTGGCTCCGGCACCGCGGCCACGGGCGGCGCGGCAATCGTCTCGCCCACATCCTCATGCTCGCGCTGGAAGCGATCGTCCTGCGCCTCCAGTTTGTCCAGCAGAAGCTGCTGCGGCGCGTTGACCAGCACGATCATCGAAGAAAGCGGCGTCACGATGCTGTCGTTGACCGCCACCGCGTGCAGGCGGTCGAGCAGGGCCAGGTCGGTGATCCGGCTGCGCCCGGCCTGCATCTCGGCCAGGATCAGCCGCCGCGCGGCAAAGGGCGCAAACTGGCTGGCGTCAGCCAGCGCCTCAGGACCAACCGAACTCAGCGCGTTCGCCATCTCCGTGGACAGGGTCAGCCATTCGTAGCCATCCACGATGTCGGTGATGACCCCTTCCGTCTGGCCGCTCAGCCCGATGGCGAGTCGGGTCAGCGCCTCATCCACGCTGGCCGCGGCGCCGCCGCCGCTGGCCTGCACCGCGTCCAGGGTTGGATCGTCGTAGCCGAGCGGGAAGCCGCCCAGGTGAACGAGCCAGATCGGCGCCGGCGATGGGGCCACGGTCACGTCGCCCTCGCCGAGGGCATAGCCAGAACCGTCGGTCAGCACCAGCACCGCGTCATAGGTGCGGTCACGGCGCAGATCGGTGTACTGCGCCAGCAGTTCGGCCGCGTTCTGCCCGCCGAAGGTCAGAATGGAGTGCGCGTCGAAATCCTCCAGGCGCACCAGCGAAGGGGCTTCGCCGCGGAAGGACGACGCGGTCAGGTAGACATCAACCTGAGCGCCTGTGCTGAGAAGCGTTTGCAAGCGCTCGAACGAGGCCTCGACTGCGGCCTGCTGATCGGCCATGCTGCGCGAGCGATCGAGCACCACGGCCAGGCGCGCCTTGTCCGGCAGGCCGGGCGGCGCGGCCGCGCTGAGCGGCCGGGCGATGACCGTGCGGTTGCCGGGGAAATCAACCCGGTGTGTCGCCGGCGCGCCGGCATCGGCGGCCGGGGCGCTGGCCGGCAGCCAGGTTTCGTCAGCCGCAGCGCCCAGCGCCATAGGCTGACCGTTGAGCAGGCGCACGGTGGCATCATCCCAGAAGACGTTGAGTTTTTCGCTCATCTGCGGCAGCGACCAGGCGCCTTCGCTGGCCAGGGTGCGGTAGGTGAGCCACATGTAGAGCGGTTCGCCTTCCTCGATCACGCCGCGCAGGCTGTTTTGTTCGTATTCGATCTGCTGCGGATCAATGGGGAAGATGCGCAGGCGATACTGCCGCGGGCCGATCTGCTCCACCAGCGCGGGGTCAATCTGGCGGCGCACCTCGTTGCGGTACACGGCCTGGGCCGCGCCGCGCGGAGAAATGCGATAGGCGAAGCGATGTTCGCGGTCCGCGCTGGGGCCTAACCACAGCCCGGTGACCACGGCCGCCTCCGGCAGGCTGAAGTAGTAGACCACCTCCTGCCGCAGCGCGGTGACGTTCTGGTAGACCTCGATCAGCTCGATCTCGGCCCAATCGCCCTGTGGGGTGATATTCACCTCCTGGCGCAGGAGACGCACCTCGCGATCATCCACCGCCTGCCAGGCCCTCATGGCCTCGTCTACGTTCCAGGTGGCGCGCACCGCGGCCACCACGGACGGTCGTTCCGCTTCGACCAGCGGCCGGTCGAAGAACGATTCGTACAGTTCGGCGGCTTGCGCCGGTTCACGCTGCAGGGCCTGGTTGTCCCAACCGGCATTGGGCTGGATCGGCTCGACCGGTTGATAGAGCAGCGGCTGCGCCACCGATTCATACAGGGCCTGCACCCGCCCGGCC
>JAYRVL010000456.1:0-4531 GCA_041918575.1 Anaerolineae bacterium
CGTTACGCAAATCGGCCGGTCGCAAGGTTGGATTGTTGCTGAGAATGCGTTCCTCCTACCATCCCAAGCGGCGGTAGCCTGCAAGCGACCAGACCGGGATGCGCGTGCGGATAATACAGGCGGCGCCACCGGCGATGTCAGGACTCTTCTCGATTCCCGGCCAGGTGTGAGTCAGATCAGCGACCAAGACCTGCAGCAAATGCAATTTATCCGGCATTGGCAATGCCAGGAGATCGGATTCAAGTTGAATTGTCAACATGGCATCTCTCCTTTGCTTATGTTTTGCCTCTGCGCGAGAGTATAGCAGTCCGGGCAAGAACGGTCAAGATGGTTTCAAGAGGGTGTGTGCCGTTTCTTCCAGTAATCCAGGGAACGCATTCCTGAAATTGGCATGAATTTCGGGAATTGGCAAATTGAGTCAATTCTCCACCCTCGGATCGAACGCGTCGGCCAGGCTGTCGCCCAGGGTGTAGAGGGCGAGCATGGTGAGGCCGATGGCGATGGCGGGCGCCCAGGCCAGGTGCGGGCTGCTGCGCACGACGCTGAAGCCGTCGCTGAGCATCAGGCCCCAGCTCGGCGCAGGGGGCAGCAGGCCGATGCCCAGGAAGCTGAGGCCGGCCTCGGCCACGATGGCGCCCGGAATGCCCAGCGAGAGCATCACCAGCAGCGCGCTCGACAGGTTGGGCAGGATGTGACGCCAGAGGATGTGCCAATCCGCAGCGCCAACGCTGATCGCGGCGGTGACGAAGCCGGCCTGCTTGAGGCGCAAGACCTGGCCGCGCACCAGCCGCGCCACGCCAGCCCATGAGGTGATGGTCAGGGCGATGAGCAGACTGCCGAACCCGCGGCCCAGGATAGCCATGAGCGCGATCAGCAGGAGGGTGGTGGGAAAGGCGTAGAAGACATCCACCACGCGCATGATCAGGCCGGCGCTGCGGCCGCCTCTGTAGCCAGCCAGGCAGCCGGCGCTGACCCCGATGAGCAGGATGGGCGCCTGGCTGACGAAGCCGACGGCCAGCGAGAGGCGTGCGCCAAAGAGCAGGCGGCTCAGCACGTCGCGGCCCTGCTTGTCGGTGCCCAACCAGTGCTGCGCATCGGGCGGCTGCCGCACATGCTCGAAATCAACGTCGAGCGGATCGAAGGGCGCAAGCCAGGGCGCCAGCAGGGCAACGGTTGTCAGGACAACGAGGAAGATCAGGCTGGACAGGCCCGCCCGATCACGCCGCAAGCGTTGGGTGATGGTGCGCCATAAGGCTCTCATGCGTCTATGCTCCCACATGCAGCGCCGCCGAATGAATTCGGGGCGAAGGGGCCGCCGAATGAATTCGGGGCGAAGGGGCCGCCGAATGAATTCGGGGCGAAGGGGCGTTCCGCCGCCAGGTCGGCCTGCGCCGACCCGTCCCGCGTCCACGCAGGTGGACGCCCGGCGGAACGCCCATTAGGCGCGATTTCAATCGCTCTCTCTCTCGCCTGCTCGCCTGCGCCGACCTAATCGGTCGGCGTCAGGCGCAGGCGCGGGTCGAGCAGGCCGTAGGCCACATCCACCAGCAGGTTGAGCAGGATGACGAGGCCGCCGGCCAGCAGCGCGCCGGCCATGATCAGCGGGTAATCGCGGTCGCCCGCGGCGTAGACGAAGGCTGCGCCCGCGCCGGGGATGTTGAAGATGGTCTCCACGAAGAACGAGCCGGTGACGAGGTGCGCCACCAGCGGGCCGGCCAGGGTCAGGGCGGGCAGGAGCGCATTGCGCAGGACATGCTGCCCCAGGAGATGAGGAGGCGGCAGTCCTTTGGCCCAAGCGGTGCGGATGTAGTCTGCGGCCAGCACTTCCAGGGTTTCGGCGCGGGTGAAGCGGATGACCGCGCCCAGCGGCCCCAGGGCCAGCACGCAAATCGGCAGGAGGGCGCGGCCCGGCGCGACTGGCCCGGTCAGGGGCAGCCAGCGCAGGCGGCCGGCAAAAACGACCACGCACAGGGTTGCCAGCACGTAGATTGGAATGGCCGCGCCGGTCGCTGCCAGCAGCCGCGCCAGTTGATCGGGCCAGGCGCCGCGCCGCGTGGCCGCGGCCAGGCCAAGCGCCACGCCGGCCGTCAGCGCCAGGCCGGCGGCCGCCAGGCCGATCGGCGCGGAAACCGGCAGCGTGCGGCCGAGCACCTGCTGCACGGTTTCGTTGCGATAGGTGTAGGAGACGCCAAGATCGCCCTGCAGCACGCGGCCAAGCCAGCGCAGGTACTGCACGGCAACCGGTTGATCCAGGCCGTAGAGCTGCCGGTAGCGCAGGCGCATTTCCTGGGGCACGCGGGCAGCCTGATCGGGGTCATCCAGGCCAAAGGGGCCGCCTGGCACGGCGTGAGCCACAGCAAAGACCAGGATGGTCAGCAGCCACAGGGTGAGCAGCGTCTGTCCCAGGCGGCTGAGCCAGGGCTGCCAGCGGATGAACGGGGAGGCGCGGCTCATGCGGCCAACCGCACCTGTCGGAACGCGGGCGCGCCCATGCCGTTGATGATCAGACCTTGCACCGACGGCTTGATCAGCCGATGGCGCATGACGTAATATAGCGGGATGATGGCGGGGTCCTCCATCACCAGGATGCGCTCGCACTGTTGATACAACGCGGCACGCTTGACGGGGTCGAGTTCTCTTGAGGCCTGGCGCACCAGGTCGTCGAAGGTGCGATTGCTGTAGATCAATTCGGGCGTTGTTTTCCAGGTGTCGGCCTGCGGCGGGGGTGTGGTGTAGAGCACGGTCATGAAGTTGTGCGGATCGGGGTAGTCCGCGCCCCAGAGTTGGCGGTAGAAATGGGGGCGCAAGGGGCGCTGGCTGCGCCAGGCCTGGCGGGCGCCGGCCTCGGTGGGCGCCAGTTCGGTGCGCACGCCCAGGTTTTCCAGGAGCATGGCCTGCAGCGCCTCGAACAGCGTTTGGTAGGTCTCGTTTTGCTCATACTGCCAGTAGACCAGGGGCATGTCCTTGCCGTTGGCGTAGCCGGCCGCGGCCAGGAGTGCGCGGGCGCGGGCCGGATCGAACGCCAGTTCGCGGCCGGTCTGCCCGTCATGACCGAGCATGTTGGGCGGCAGGAACTGGTAGGCCGGCTGGCCGATGCCCGGCAGCACCCCGTTGCAGAGGGTTTCGCGATCAATGGCCAGGGCAAAGGCCTGGCGCACATGCACATCGTCGAACGGCCTGAGCTGCACGCTGAGACGCAGGTGCATGGTGCTCAGCTCCGCGTTCGCTTGCAGCTCCTGGCTGAGACGGGGATCGGCGCGCACGCGGCCCAGTTCGGCCACCGGCACTTCGACCATGTCCAGCTCACCGGCCTCGTACGCGCTCAGCGCGGTGCTTTCCTGGCGGATCATGTTGACGATCAGGCGATCCACGCCTGGCGCGCCGCCGTGGTAGCCCGGGTTGGGCGTGAAGACCATCTGCTTTTCAGGAACCCACTCCACCAGGCGGAACGGGCCATTGCTCACCACGTTCGCGGGCTGGGTCCAGGCCTGATCGCCGGCCTTTTCCACGGCCTGACGCGGCAGCGCCATGAAGCTGGGCAGGGAGGCCAGGTTGATGAAGTAGGCCGAGGGGTTTTCCAGCGTCACTTCCAGGGTCAGATCATCCAGGGCGCGCATGCCCACGCTGCCGGCATCGGCGGTCTCGCCGGTGTAGTAGGCCCGCGCGCCGCGAATGTCCACGAGCTGCCAGTATTGGCCGCCGCAGTAGAGCTTGGGCGCCAGGTTGCGCGTGACGGCCCAGACGAAATCGTGCGCGGTCACGGCCGCGCCATCGCTCCAGACCGCGTCCTTGCGCAGGGTGAAGCGCCAGACCGTGCCGTCCGCGTTGGGCTGCCAGGACGCGGCCAGGTCGGGCGCGGGCTGCAGGTGCGCGTCCAGCGCGATCAGCGCGCTGAACATCAGCGAGTTGATGAAATAGCTGTGGTAGGCGCCGGAGCAGCCGGGATCGGCCGCCGCGCCGATGTCGCCGCGATTGAGCGGCATGTTGAGGCGCAGCACGCGGGGTCTCGGGGTCGCGCTCGGCGCTGGATAGATACGCGAGGTACCATCCGTGACCGGTTGGCAGCCGGCGATGAGCAGGGTGGCCGCGCTGGCGAGGGAGGCGGTCAGGAATTCACGACGGGTCAGGTTGTGTGGAGCCATGGGCGACGATTTTCCTCCCGGGGGACCGATGCGAGAAAGAAGCCAACTTGTTACCGGCGCTGCGTTCGCCATCATGACGGGTGCGCAGCGCCATCAGCGCGGGATCGCGGAGGATGGCAGGAGGATCGGCGGAGGAACCGGGGATTGGCCGCTCAGGCGCGGATGACGGTGACGGATCGGCCGGCCGGGGTGAGCGCGGTGGTGGTGCTTGTGCGTTCGGCGATGCGCGGCTGGTTGGCGCGCTGATCGAAGATGACCAGCCAGCCGGTGTCGAGACCGAGACCGGCCAAGTAGGCGTCGAGTTGGCTCAGCCCCTTGCTCAGGGGATCCGGCTCATCGTCGCGCCAGGTCTTGAGTTCGATGGCCAGGCGCACGTCACCAAAGCGCAG
>JAYRVL010000457.1:0-10877 GCA_041918575.1 Anaerolineae bacterium
ATTGGTCAACGAGAGAGAAGTCAGGTTCACATTGCGCTCCGACAGCAGATTATAGACTGACCTGGCCGAAAATGGAAGTTTGCGTTACGGTTTGTTCACTGGCTCCGTCAGAAACTGACGCAATAGTTCACAACGTTGATTTAAGGTGTAGTGAAA
The DNA here is from genome assembly GCA_041918575.1 of Anaerolineae bacterium. GTDB lineage: Bacteria > Chloroflexota > Anaerolineae > SSC4 > Amarolineaceae > Amarolinea. The sequence continues at coordinate 157 of JAYRVL010000457.1, forward strand.
GCATGGGAAGATCCGCAAGAAACCAGACTGACAAGCCCTCACGCGCTCTATCGGCGCGGGGTGAGGAGCGTGCGCCGCGTGTGCGTCCCAACCGTGATCACAGGATGGCGCCCGCCATGGGCAATGTCTGCCATTTGTGTGGAGAGCCAGCCGGCGCCAACTGTCCGCAGTGTCATTTACCGGTGTGTGAAGAGCACCGAGAAGCGTTAGAGCCAGAACTGGCTGCGCTGTTCGGGGCGTGGGCGTGCCAGGAATGTGCAGAGCGGAGCCGCGCAGAACTGGCGCTGGATCGGCAGCAGTGGGAGCGCAAGCGGATGGGGGATGTCGTTTTTCGCACCTGCGGCGTGTGCGGTGAGGAGTTCAGTCAGGTTTTGGCCGCGTGCAGCCAGTGTGGCAAGCGTTTGTGTCATCTGCACCGCACCCGCTATCGCAGGCGCTTTCGTTTTGGTCAGCAACCTGCTGCGCAGACCGGCGGCTGGTATTGGGATTATGAGGTGCGCTGCCAGGAACATCGCCTGGCGCCGCTGCTGGCGCGCCTCAGGGGTTGGCAGCTTGAGCCTGCACCTGGGGCCACGGAACCGGGACTGTAACAGACATCCTGTGCAAAACGTCACTAACACAAAATCCATGCCGGAGAGGCGATCATGATCCTACAAAACTCATCGAATACACACAGTTGGCGCGATGGCTTGCGGGCCAGGAGGATGGGCCGACTGCTGGCGTGTGACGAAGTGCGTGAGCGCCTGGAGTTGGTTCTGTCGCCTGTATTGGCTCGCAGAGAGAAGCGGGGAGGCATCACCCATCACCTGGTGGCTTGCCCGGTTTGCCGGCAGGAGTACGAGGACTTGCGCTGGGTGCTGCAGCAGACCAGTCAGGGCCGACTGCGCGAGCCTGACGTGTATCCAGCGCCGAATCTCTATTTCCTGAGAAGCGGCCCGTCGCCTGAGGGTGCGGATTCGACCGCGGGTCTGGCGCGCCTGGCGGCTGGCGCATAACCGTTGGCAAGTAACACTGTTTTGACCTTTTGGCGGGCGCGGAGATAGATGATGCGCTCGTTGCCGCGCGAAATGCCGAGCGCCGCGGCGATTTCTTCGCTGCTTCGTTCTTGTAGAAGGCGTCCGATGAGCACATGGCGCTCGGAGGGAGTGAGCTGCTGCAGTGTTTGCAGAAGAAAGGTGAGGACGTCGGAAGTTGAATCGGCCGAGGTAGGCTGCAAATTTTCGGTGATCTCGGTCTTGGTTTGCCAGGGGCGCTCGTGGCGCAGGCAGTCGCGCAGTTTGTTGACCGCGATGCGTGTGACCCAACCCAGGAACGGGCCATCGCCGCGATAGGAATCGAGTTTGCGCCACACTTGAACCAGGGCTTCCTGCGCGCATTCTTCAGCCAGGGCGAGTTGGCGTTCGGGCGGTAGGTCAGCCAGACGGCGCGTGCATAGATTGTACGTCACCTTGTAGAGGTAACGCCAGAGCGTCTCATAGGTGTCAACGCGCTGCTCACGCAGCGATTGCACCCATTCCTGGTCTGTGTAAACGCCGATTGTCTGGTCTGTTGTCATGAGCGCCTCACGCCGTGATTATAACACACGTGCAGCAGGTTGGCAGGTCAAGGACCAACATTGTCATGTTACCTCTGTGTGTAAGGACGGGCGCCGGTCGCGCTTCTTGCATCTGTTGGGAGTCTGTTGGGAGATGGAAGTGGCGCGATCAACGATTTACGTCTATTTGGTAAACCAAGATGACTGTGCTACAATCTCTCTTCGGGTTTTGACCCATATCAAGCACGTTTCTCTACCCAGTTGCGCGACTGGAAAGACGGCTATCGGGGTGCCTGCATGCTGCACCGGGTCTGGTAGCTGGAGTCGAGGAGCGGACGTAATAACCAAACGAAGGAGAGTACACCAGTGGCAGTCATTTCAATGAAGGCGCTGCTCGAGGCGGGCGTCCATTTTGGACATCGCACGCGGCGTTGGAACCCTAAGATGAAGCCGTATATTTTCACCGAACGTAACGGCATTCATATCATTGACCTGCAGCAGACGCTGCACCGGCTGGAAGAAGCCTACGCGCTCGTGCGTGACACCGTCAGGGACGGCGGCACGATCCTCTTTGCCGGCACCAAGAAACAGGCCCAAGAGACAATCCGCCAGGAAGCTGAACGAGCGGGGATGCCGTTCGTCAATCAGCGTTGGTTGGGCGGTACGTTGACCAACTATCGAACGATTCGCCAGCGCATTGACTACATGGCCGGCATTACGCAGCGCAAAGAGCGCGGCGAATTGGACCGTTTGCCTAAGAAAGAAGTGCTGGATATCGAGCGCGAGATGGTCAAGCTGGAGCGGCGCATCGGTGGACTCAAGTCCATGGTCAAGCCCCCCAACATCCTGTTCGTGTCTGACACGCATCACGAAGAGCTGGCGATCAAAGAAGCTCACACGCTTGGCATTCCCATCATCGCGATGGTGGATACGAATTCCGATCCTGATCCCATTGACTATCCGGTCCCTTCCAACGACGATGCCATCCGCGCCATCAAGTTGATTGCGGGTAAGATGGCCGATGCGGTCATCGAAGGCTATCGCCTGCGTGAGGTGGTTGCGGCTGAGGAAGGCATCGAGGATATGAACCGGGCCGACATGCTCGACGATTACAGAGGCAGCGACATGGATCGCCTGAAGAGCGGTGTGACGGCCGATCAAGACGTCGCAGGCGAGATAGAAGACCTGGATAGCGCGGATGGCGACGATTATGTGGCTGATTTTTCCCAGGATGATGACGGGGAGTAGTGAGGAGAACGATCTGTGAGTATCAGTGCTGATCTGATTAAGAAATTGCGCGAATTGACCGGCGCGGGTGTGCTCGACTGCCGCAAGGCGCTGGATGCCGCCCAGGGTGACATTGACAAAGCGGTGGCGATATTGCGCGAGAAGGGGCTGGCCGCTGCAGCGAAGAAGGCCGACCGCGAAGCAACCAACGGTGTCATCGGTAATTACGTGCATATGGGCGCCAAGATGGCGGCCCTGGTTGAGGTGAATTGCGAGACCGATTTTGTGGCCCGCACCGAACAGTTTCAGGCGCTGGCCCGCGATCTGGCCATGCAGGTAGTAGGCGCGCGGCCGCTCTATGTGCGTCGCGAAGATGTTCCGGCCGAGGTAGTGGCTGAGCAAAAGGAGAAATTCTTAAGCCAGTTGGATGACCCGAACAAACCGGCCAACGTCATCGAGCGTATCATCGAAGGCAAACTGGCAAAATTCTTCGAAGAGACTTGCCTGCTCGAACAGCCCTTCATCAAGGACGATAGTGTGAAGATCCAGCAGTTGCTGACAGACACAGTGGCTCGGCTGGGTGAAAACATTGTGGTACGCCGCTTCGCTCGCCTGGAACTGGGTAACTAGACCATGTGGGCCTGATGCAGTGGACGGCGCCCTGGTATCGGCCGATGAAGAAGGCCGTCCGGGAGCCGGCTGCCTGGTCAGGCCCGCATGTCCCCCTGGCTGTTCGATTCACGAGCGAACAAGCAGATGGCGCTGTCCGCCGCTTACACGGACACGGCTTTCCGCTTGTTCGCATCACCCACAGGCGTGTAACCAGGTTTTCAGAATAAGGGGGTTTCTGTCATGGTCAAAGATGTAATTCATGACACAACCGAACGGATGCGCAAGACAGTTGACGCGCTGCGTGAGGATTTGAAAAAAGTACGCACCGGTCGGGCGTCGCCTGCTCTGGTTGAGAATCTGCCCATCGAATACTATGGTATGCCAACGCCTCTGTTGCAGTTGGCGACCATCAATGTGCCTGAGCCGCGTCTGCTTACGATCAAGCCCGTCAACCGCGGCGACATGGGCATTATCGAACGCGCGATTCTGAAGTCCGATCTGGGCTTGAACCCGTCGAACGACGGCCAGATTATGCGTTTGATCATTCCCTTGCCGACGGAAGAACGCCGACGCGAGTTGGTTCGGTTCGTGGATAAGCGCGTGGAAGAGGGACGCGTCTCTGTGCGCAACATCCGGCGCGATGCCATCGAGGATTTGCGCGACTTCGAGAAGGAGAAGCTGATCTCAGAAGACGATCTGCGGCACGGACGTGACGAAATTCAACGTCTGACCGATCGTTTCATCGAACAGATTGATGTCATTGGCCGTGAAAAAGAGGCCGAAGTGATGGAAGTATAAACAGGGGCCCGTGATGCAATCTATGTTGAGATCAGGCATTGCGAGCATTGGCCAATGACGAACAGCGTTGCCTTTAGACGTGTACCGTACCATGTCGGTATTGTCATGGATGGTAACGGGCGCTGGGCGCAGGCGCGCGGCATGCCGCGTTTGATGGGTCATCGCAGCGGGGTAAACAACATCCGCCCCGTGCTCGAAGCTTCGGTGGAGTTCGGCATCAAGGCGCTGACGATCTACGCCTTCTCTACAGAGAATTGGGCGCGGCCGGCCGCCGAGGTCAGCGGCCTGATGAGATTGCTGAGCGAAACGATCCGCCGTCAGTTAGCGGACCTACACGCCAGCGGTGTGCAGATCCGCCACAGCGGCCGCATGGCTGGTATCGAGCCGGGTTTGCAGCAGCAGATTCGCGATGCGCTTGAACTGACCAAGAACAATCAACGTGTTATTCTCAACGTGGCCTTCAACTATGGCGGCCGGGCTGAAATCGTTGACGCGGTGCGGCGCCTCATGCAGGATGGGTTGAAACCCGAAGAGGTATCGGAGGATGTTTTCGCTCGTTATCTGTACACAGGGGGACTTCCGGACCCTGACCTCATCATCCGCACCGGAGGGGAGCACAGATTGAGCAATTTTCTGATCTGGCAAGCCGCCTATGCCGAATACTACGCAACACCGACCTTTTGGCCCGATTTCGACAAGGAGGAGTTGCGCCGCGCCTTGCAGGATTTCGATGATCGGGATCGGCGCTTTGGCAAGGTCAAGACCTCATCATGATACCCCGTTACTGCCCGTGAAAGACCTCGGCTGATATGCTGCGCGAACGTTTCATTAGCGCCCTCGTGCTGGCACCCCTGGTCATTGGCCTTGCCTACCTGGGAGGCCTTTGGTTCCTGGCTCTTATCCTGCTGGCTGGCTTTTTGGCCGGCTGGGAGTATTTTTCACTCCTGATTCAGGGCGGTCACACGCCGCTGCGCTGGCCCGGGTTGATCGGCATCCTGATAGTCATTGCCGAAGCAAACTGGGCGCAAACCTGGTCACTACGGCTTCTGCTCACGGGCCTGGTCGTTCTATCACTGACGGTTGCGTTATTTCGTCATGGGCCGACACCGGTCACCGATTGGGTGTGGTCCACCGCCGGGGTGATCTACTTTGGCCTGTTGCTCAATCATTTCGTGGCGTTGCGCAACCTGCCGGCAGGCTTGCAGTGGTTGCTCTTGGGCCTGCTGCTGACCTGGGTTACCGACACAGCCGCCTATTTCGTCGGTCGCAGCCTGGGTAAACACAAACTCTGGCCGCGCCATAGCCCTAAGAAAACCTGGGAGGGCGCCATGGGCGGCTGGCTGGTAGGCGCGGCAGCGGGCGCCTTGCTCGGCCCCTGGCTGGTCGGTCAGTCCGCCTGGGCCGGAGCGGCCTTGGCCGGCCTGGTTTGCCTGGCGGCGCCCATAGGCGACCTGGCAGAATCTATGGTCAAACGACAGATGGGCGCAAAGGATTCAGGACACCTGATCCCGGGCCATGGTGGAATGTGGGACCGGATTGACAGTCTGCTGTTCGTCATTCCTGTGGTTTACTATTGGGCTGCCCTGATCGGCGCCCGTTGAGGCGTTGGCAAGCCAATCCGACCTTTCTAGCCTTGCGGGGGCCTGAACTCGTTGGGTTGGATGTAACGGGCGCAGCATGAATCATGTACAAAAAAGGCCAAAAGTAGATGTTAGACTACTTGACGTGCGATGCATAAAATGTTATAATCATTTCAGCACCAATTGGTGCTTGTCGCAGTATTCTTCTCGCGCCAACTCTTGATCTGAAAAAGACCTCTTCATACTGCGACAGGTTGAGCGTCCTCTGTTTGCCATCGAGTGCTTCTTGACCAATCGGCAACTCAAGGTTCCGTGAGGACGCCCCCTCTGTAGGTGAAATTATCCCTTGATTCACGTTGAGTGACTGCTCTGACAGTTACACTCCCAATTCGAATGGCGTTTCGACATCAACCGTGCGTGCATACACCATCTGATCGTATAAGAGCGTATTCGCTACGTCCCGCATTGACTCTTGTCCTGGCTTCGACCTAAGAATAAGTGCCGTTCATGTCGCCCCGACGGCATGTCGGCGTGACGCGCGTCGCCCTCTGGCTGCTCGCCGCGACTTCGTAACAACGTAACAACGTAACAACGTAACAACGTAACAACGTAACAACGTAACAACGTAACAACGTAACAACGTAACAACGTAACATGGAGACACCGACCGTGAACTTCGCTGATCTTGAAAACTCGACCCTCGACCAACTCCAAATCATGGCGCGCGAGATGGGGTTGACCGGCTACTCGCGCCTGAAGAAACATGATCTCATCATGGCCCTGTTGCGTGCTCATGCCGAGCAGCAGGGATACATTTTTGGTGGTGGAGTGCTTGAGATCGTTCAAGACGGCATCGGTTTCCTGCGGGCCGACCATCTCCTGCCTGGTCCGGAAGACGTCTATGTCTCACAATCTCAAATCCGCCGCTTTGGTTTGCGCACCGGCGATCTGATCATTGGCCAGGTGCGCCCCCCTAAAGACACAGAAAAATACTTTGGCCTGCTCAAGGTGGAGGCGGTGAATGCCCTTGACCCGGAAGTGGCCAAACAGCGTCCCGCGTTCGAACGTCTGACGCCGATCTTTCCAGATAAGCAGATGACCCTGGAAACTGAGCCGAACCTGCTGGCCACACGCCTGATTGATATGGCGTCTCCCATCGGCCGCGGCCAGCGTGGCCTGATTGTCTCGCCGCCCAAGGCCGGCAAGACCACGATTCTCAAGCGGATTGCAAATGGCATCTCCATCAATCACCCGGATGTCCATTTGATGGTGGTGCTGATTGGCGAGCGCCCAGAGGAAGTCACCGACATGGATCGGTCGGTCCAGGCAGAGGTTATCAGCTCGACGTTCGATGAACCGGTGACCAACCACGTGCGCGTGGCGGAGATGGCGCTGGAGCGCGCCAAACGCCTGGTAGAAGGCAAGCGTGATGTGGCTATCCTCCTCGATTCGATCACTCGGTTGACTCGCGCCTACAATTTGACCGTTCCACCCAGCGGCCGCACCCTGTCTGGCGGTATTGATCCGGCGGCGCTCTACCCGCCCAAGCACTTCTTTGGCGCGGCCCGCACGATCGAAGAAGGCGGCAGCCTGACGATCATGGCAACCTGCCTGGTTGACACCGGCTCCCGCATGGACGACGTGATCTACGAAGAATTCAAGGGCACCGGCAACATGGAACTGGTTCTCAGCCGGCGCCTGGCCGAACGCCGCATCTTCCCAGCCTTCGACATCGAGCGCTCTGGCACGCGACGAGAAGAACTCCTGCTGGATCCGGAGACTCTGGCGCGCGTCTGGACAATGCGCCGCATGTTGGATGCCATCGGCGGTGGGCCAGATGCTATCCTGCCCTTGCTGGAACGCATGGCGCGCACACGCTCGAACAAGGAATTCCTGGCGACCCTGCACAAGGAATCGCTCTAAAGCGCCGTATGCCGTTCGCTTTATCATCCTGGTCCCGTATCCTGGCCCGTGCGTCAACATGAATTTCTATTCATGCTGACGCTCGATTTGGCGCTTTCGGGGAGCAATGGTATAATTTTTCCACTTGCCTGCGCAAACCTGTCAGCCGAAGACACCCGATGACACCCGTTAACGTCACCCCAAACAACCTTCCCTCGCTCATAAGAGACCGAAGGGTGGAGATGGGAAAGAATGCCAACGCAATTGCATAGCGCTACTGCCGACGATGATGCCTTGCCCGACTCACAAGATGATGGCATTATCCCTGAACAGGTTGTTGCCCTGTGGTATAGGTTCAAGTCACAATTCGACCGTCCCCGCGACTCCTCATCCTCAATACGCCTCGCGTCCCATCTGGCTTTGTTGCTGGTTGTGGCCTTCGTGTTCGCTTTGAGTCGAGTCCAACTACCGCAATGGGAGTTGCCGGCCAAAGCGTCCGCCGCGGCCAATGCACAGGTCGCCGGCGCTGACAGCGAAATGGATGCCCGCGGCGGCAACAACTTCTTCGGACGCGATACGCTGATTCGTAATGCTGTTCCTTTTACGCAAATTCCTGATCGCCCTCGTTTGGACATCATCACTTACACCGTTCAGCTTGGCGATACCGTCTACGATCTGTCTCAGCGTTTTCATATTTCGCCCGAAACCCTGATGTGGGCCAATGGGAACCTGGAGGACAATCCTGACCTCCTGCGCTTGGGACAGAAACTGGTGGTGCTGCCCGTGAGCGGCGTGTATCACAAAGCGGTCAAGGGCGACACCGTTACCACCATTGCCAAGAAGTACAAAGTGCCAGCAAGCGCGATTGCGGGTTATGCCTGGAATAAGCTCACCGACATCAACCAGCCGCTGACCATCGGTCAGATGTTGATTGTGCCCGGCGGCGAAAAGCCTTTCGTTGCCAAGACGGTTGGCTTTGCCTCGGCGCCCAGCAATGCCCGCAAGGGCAGCGGCGCCCTGATGTGGCCGGTGTCTGCCCATTTGACCCAACGCTACTGGAGTCGTCATCCTGGGATTGACCTGGCCGCGCCAATTGGCACGCCAACCAAGGCAGCCGATGCGGGTTACGTGGTAGCCGCTGGTTGGAGTCCGTACGGATATGGATACTACGTGGTCATTGATCACGGCAATCAGATACAGACCCTGTATGCCCATTTGAGTAAGTTTAGTGTCAAGGCTGGCGATTCGGTCACGCGGGGTCAGGTGATCGGCAATGTGGGGAGTACCGGCAATTCCACCGGCCCGCATCTTCACTTCGAGGTGCGCGTGCGCGGCGCCCACCGCAATCCGCTGAGCTTGCTGCCGTAAGACTCTCAGCCCGGCAAGCATCTGTTATCAAAAAGGCGACCAATCATTCGGCTGGTCGCCTTTTTGATTGCCCGACGATTTCAATGCGTGGGCAGGCGCCATGAGTCGAACCGCCGCGACGCGCCGAGCGCCAGGAGACTGGGCGGCTTACTCGGCCGCCGATTTACGAGCAGGTGATTGGGACTGGCGCGCGGTTGGCCGGCTGGCCAGCGGACCAGCCGCTGGTCTTTTTTGTCCATGCCTGCTCTGCCGCAGCTGGCGCATCAGGCCGGTCACCGCGGGAATGCGCAGCAGCAGCAGCGCGGTCACGATCGCGCCATAGAGCAGGGGCGTCCGAATATCCGATTTGACCAGCCAGACGTAGTGAACGATGACCAGCAGCGCCGCCACGTAAACCCAGCGGTGCAGCGCCTTCCAGCGTTTGCCAAGGCGCCGCATCCAGCCTTTGGTGGAGGTGAGCGCGAGCGGCAGCAGCACCAGGAATGCCGCGAACCCTACCAGCGCATAACGTTTTTCGAGAACCGCTTCTTTCAGCAATTCCGGATCGAAGCCGTAGTCCAGGCCGATGAAGATCAAGAAATGCAGCGTCGCGTAGAAGAAAGCATATAGTCCAAGCCGTCGTCGCAGCGGCAGCAGCGCTTTGAGCGCCAACGCGGTGTACAGGGGAGTGATGGACAACGAAAGCACCAGGAGTACCAGCGCCGTCTGTCCGGTGCGCAGGGTAATATCCTGGATTGGATTGGCGCTGAGCCGGCCCTGCCAGGCCAGGAACAGAATTACTGCCAGCGGCGCCAGCGCGGCGGCGTGGACGCCCCATTTCAACCAACGTGTCATCAGGCCATCTCGTTTCAGCAGCTTCAGCAGGTTCATCAGGTTCAATAGAATAGCATCAATAGAATCGGCGCAGGTCCATGCCGGTGTAAAGCGCGGCGACCTGTTCGGCGTAACCGTTGAACGGCAAGGTTTTGCGCCGTGACAGTTCACCGATGCGGCGTTCGCTCGCCTGTGACCAGCGCGGATGGTTGACGTCGGGGTTGACATTGGCGTAGAAGCCGTACTCATTGGGTGCGGCCGCCATCCACAGGGATGTGGGCTGCTCGGCCACCAGGTCTATTTTGACGATGGACTTGATGCTCTTGAACCCGTACTTCCAGGGAACGGCCAGGCGCAGCGGCGCGCCATTTTGCGGCAGCAGCGTTTTGCCATACAGTCCGGTCGCCAGGATGGTCAAGTCGTGCATGGCTTCGTCCAGGCGCAGCCCCTCGGCATAGGGCCAGGTGTACCAACCAGCCTTCTGGCCTGGCATCTGCACAGGATCGAGCAGGGTTTCGAAGCGCACATACTTAGCCGCGGCCGTTGGTTCTACGGTTTCCAGCAGTTTGCGCAGGCTGAAGCCCTGCCAGGGGATGACCATGGACCAGGCTTCGACGCAGCGCAGGCGGTAGATGCGCTCTTCCTGTGTGAACTGACGCAGCAGGTCTTCGATGCCGAAGGCCATCGGTTTGTTGACCAGGCCGCCCACCTGGATCGTCCAGGGGGAGATGCGAAAATTGGCCGCCAGACCTGCCACGGCTTGCTTATCGGTGGAAAATTCGTAATAGTTGTTGTAATTGGTGATACTCTCGTAAGTTGTCAGCTCCTGGCGCGGGTCGGGAGTTGGCTCTGGGGCGCCGGCCGGCGTGGCGGTTCCCTCGACGTTG
>JAYRVL010000458.1:0-1711 GCA_041918575.1 Anaerolineae bacterium
AGCAGTCTCGCCAGCAAGGTCGCATGCCGCGGACCCGGATGATCGATCTGCGCCGCGGGCTGCGACAACCAGCGATTCACCGCCCTCACTCAATGCGTCAACCACGAGCAGCGGTTGGCTGAAGACGCCAGGGCGGGGGTAATGCGGACGAAGCCCAGCAACGCCACCCAGGCGAAGCCCACGCCAGCGGGCGCCTCGAATGCCTGAGCCGGCCAGCGCTGGGCGCGCTCATGCTGAGCTGAACCTCGATCGACGGCATAGATGAGCACATAGACGTCGGAGATCTTCGCTGGCGTCTCAACGGCCTGACCGCAGCTTCTCGATCAGCGCCAAGTCTTCCAGCTCGCCGGTCAGAGCGCCCGCTCGGGCAAGATCGACCAGAGGACGCCCCAGGTCGAAGGTGAGTGGCTCGTAACGCGGTCGGGGCTCGCGCGACCCCTTCTGCAGCCCCAGCCGCAAAGCGTCGTCGATCACCTGCTTGAACGACGCATCCTGCTCCTGCATCGCCTGTTTCAGCAGCCTCTCGACGTCGGGGTCCAATGTCACCGTCGCTCGCATGGCATCAAAGAATCAAAATATTTGATGCCATGATGCCAACCGGCTCCGCCAAGATCAAGCCGTGGGAAAATTGGGAAAATTGGGGTCAGGTCTTGAATTTTAACTTCTTCGTAGAATTTGGGGTCAGGTTTTAAGCCGCATCATCCTTCGTCAAACGCATCTGGCTCAAGCAACCCATGGCCCGACCCCTGCGCATCGAATTTGCCGACGCCGTCTACCACGTCACCGCCCGTGGCAACCGGCAGGAGCCGATCTTCCTGGACGACCACGACAGGCGGCTCTTTCTCGACCTGCTCAGCCAGGCCTTCGACCGCTTCGACGCCACGGCGCTGGCCTACTGCCTGATGGGCAACCACTACCACCTGGTGCTGCGCACGCGCCAGCCCAATCTCTCGGCGCTGATGCGGCATGTCAATGGCGTCTTCACCCAGCGCGTGAACCGCCGCCACGGCACGGTGGGTCATCTGTTCCAGGGGCGATTCAAGGCCATTCTCGTGGACCGCGACGCCTACCTGCTGGAAGCGTGCCGCTACGTCGACCTGAACCCGGTGCGTGCCGGCATGGTGGGTTCGGCGCGGGACTGGCCATGGTCCAGCTACCTGGCGCTCACGGGCGTCAGCGCTGCGCCGCCCTGGCTGGACGCCAGCCTGGTGTACGGCATGCTGCTGGGCCGAACGCCTGCCACCGCAGCTGACCAGGCTCAGGCGCAGCGCCTGTACGCCGACTTGGTGGCCGCCGCCCGCGAAGCCCCGCTGTGGGCGGGTGCATTGCGCCAGCAGGTCTATCTGGGCGACCCGGCGTTCGTCGAACGCATGCAGGCCCACGCCGCCGCCGCACGCATGGCCACGCCCGATGTGCCGCGGCCACAGCGCGCCGAGCCGGTGGCGCCTTCGCTGCCCGACTGGCTGGAGCGCTGCCCCACGCGCGAAGAGGCGCTGTACCGCGCCTACCGCGAAGGCGGAATGACGATGACGGCCATGGCCCGCGAACTGGGCTTGTCGGTGGCGCGGGTGAGCCAGCTGGTCGGCATGGGACAGGCCTCTTTGCAGACTTCAAATTCAAGACCTGACCCCGTGTAAATTGTGAAATTGAAGACCTGATCCCTAGCTTTCGTGCACCCAGTTTTCGACGCTCAATCCTGTCACCCGCAAGA
>JAYRVL010000459.1:0-2963 GCA_041918575.1 Anaerolineae bacterium
CAGCGCATCGGAGATCGTTCGGGTGGGCGGCTCCGACACAGGATAGCCAAAGGCATGCCAACCGGCGCCGTCCAGCTTGATCTCGGTGCTCGACAGCAGCGCATACAGACCGGGTTCGTCAATGGCGGCCACTGCGTTGTTGGAAGCCATGACCAGGGTGGTCGACAACGGCTGCCATTTTCCCTTCTTCTCGTCCCAATGGTGGATGCGCAGGAATGGTTCCTCGCCGGGCGGCACCTCGTTGCCGAGGTAGCCGATGCTGAGCGATGTCTTGGTCAGGATCACGTTGTCCGTGGTGGCCAGGCGGTGCGCATGGCCGACGAGGGTGGCCCAGCGAGGCAAGTTCGTAATCGCGACCGCCGTCTGTAGGATCATCAGGCGGTCCTTACCGAGATCGAGGTCTTGGCCGAAGAGCATGGCCTGCCCGTCGTTGGAGAGCACCGGCGCCAGGCGGCCGGTGCCCTTGACGAAAGCCAGGCGCCCCGTGCCTTTGATGAAGGCCGGGCTGCCGCCCACCGTCAGATCGAGCGTGATGCGGCAAGGCTGTATGCCGGTCTGACCTGCCCCGTCTTTCAGACAGGGCTTGCTGCCATCTGTTGTGATGTCAATGAACCCAACGCTGCTCATGAAGGGCAGACTGGCTGTGAAGTCGTTACCGCTCTGCTTCATCGTCGTGAATGTCTTGGTCTTCGGCAATGGCGCGTCGCTCGCAACGATCGTTGCGCTGTAGTAGTGCCCGCTGGTGGGGACGCCGCTCAGCGTGATCGTCATGACGGTTGTGGTGATGATCGTTGTTGAGTTGACAGAACTAGTTATGACCCCAGGCTTGACCGTCACCTCCGGGCTCCATTTCTTATCCAGTTCGCTCAGCACAATCTCCTGGTTTCCCCGCTCCTGCACCGTCGTACACCCCTGCCGGTTGGCGTCCGGATCCATCACGCACAGCGTATCGCCGGCTTGCGCGCCGCGCGCCTGCACCTGGTCGAGCTGCGGCCGGCCGAGATCCACAATGCGCTTATCGTCTTGCTTGTACAGAAAGGCGCGTGCGCCGGGGCCGGGCTGAACCGGGCGCGCGGCGACATCCAACAGGTAGAAGGTGGGTGCAGCCAACGTGACGACTGGTGTGATGGGCGTCACTTCGGTGATGATCTGCGTCACGCGGAACGGTAGAAGATCCGGCCCGGCCGTGTTCGTTATTGGCTCCTGCAGCCAGGGGTAGAACGCGTGAATCGTCGCCCAGTCCGACCGGCCGGCGCCCTTCTCAGAGAGGGTTTCCCCACATTTTATTTTCCAGTCGCCTGTCAGGTGAAACTCGCCGTTGCCCTTGTCATCGTCTTCCTTGTACGGGTCGGCCATGACGCCGGAGCAGTCGCTGACCGGCTTCAGCAGGTCGTTTTTCAGGCCGAGATAGTTGTCATCCAGGAAGAAGAGCAGATGCCCCAGCTCGTGCGCCAGGGCGCGCGGCCAATCTTCGTCCAGGTTGCCGGCCGCGGCGTCGCCAAAACGGTTCCAGGCCGCGCCGATTTCGACTGCTCCAGGGCCATAGGCAATGGTGGACGTGAGTGGGTCGCTGATGACCGCGCTGACGATGCCGCCCTGGGTTGCGTTGGGGCGCAGGCGGTTGGTGGCATGGATGCGCACATCCGCATCGAGCCAGGCGTTGCTGCCGTTGGCGGTTGACTGCAAGGCCGCATCGTGAGTCAGCGTGATCTGGCCCAACGCGGCCTGGCCGTTGGTCCAGTCATAGAGCAGTTCCGACGCGCGCACCAAGTCAGCCGTCAGCCGCTCCACGTACTGGCGGTCACTGTGCGCGTCCCATTCCAGGGCCACCTTCAGATTGAAGAGCAGTAAGGGGTTATCAGGCGAGATGATCAGCGTTTGCAGGCCGGGCGCCGAGACGGTGACGACGCCGGTCGTGACCCGCGGCATGGTGTTTTGGCTGTTCGGGTCACTGGCCGGCACGATGGGCACGCTGGTGTAGAGAAGGCTGGCGCGCGTGACGGACAGGATCTTGGTCCGCGTCGCCGGCGCAGAAGCAGCTATCTGTTCGGTCTGCAGTGCCAGCGCCGCGGCCTCCGTCTGAGCGGCCTGCATGACCGACGCGGAAGCGCTCATCTGATCCGCCTGTGCGACCGGCGCAGGTTTGGCTAACGGACCGGTCGGATCGAGCGGCGACAGACTGATCCACTGGTGCGTTTCTGTCACCGGCCACAGGGCAAACAAGCGATCGTAGTGATTCAGATCAACTCGGGATGGCGCTTTTCCACATCCATCGAAGCGACCACAGACATCGGTATTGACTTCCGTCCCACTTAAGTCAGTCAAACGAATCGCCAGGCGCTCGCCCAGCGCCTGGCGGTACACCTGCACGTCTGAGATCGGCGCGGTCCCGCTCAGCACTTGCAGGGGGGTCAGAATGGGGACGCTCACCCGGCCTTCACGAAATATGCTGTATTGATAAGGCCCAGGAGGCCGGTTCGGGCATGGTTTGACCGTGGATATCAGGAGCATGCGCAAGTCAAGGTCATCGCGCCATTGTTTGGATTGACTGAATGAGAGAGACCAACTCAGGACTCCCGTGACTGCCGCGGTACGACTCTCCATGCCTTGGTTCTGACCCACGCTGACGGCTGACTCCTTGACTGGAAGCCAGGCCTCACCGCCGTCGAAGGAGACTACCAGCACTGGGGCGTCACCGCAGCCACCGTTGGGCACCGCCAACGAATAGGTTATCTGGTGAGTGGCCAAGAATCCTTGCTCTGCGGCGATCAGATCCGCGGTTTCCAGGTGAATCGTTTGCTCCTCGGTGCGCTCACCACGACGCCGATTGGTGTAGAACATGAGCCGGCCCGTCCCATCGTTGGGGTTGTAGCGGTCGGCGAACACGATGTCGGGCTTGCCGTCCCCGTTCAGATCGCCCACGGCGACGGCGCGCGTGTAGTGCTTGCCGCGGGTCAAAACAA
>JAYRVL010000460.1:0-3097 GCA_041918575.1 Anaerolineae bacterium
GAGATCGAGCATACAGCACTTTCCCTTCGCGCAGCGCGGGCCGGATGATCGTGCCAACGAAGTATACCATATTCGGGCCGCGGCGCCAGACCTGAGAGAGGGCTATCGCCGGGCGCGGCCGGCGAAGGGCAGCGCCCGGCGCACGGTCTGCATGTCAGGGTCGCTAAAAGTTCCGCTGAGGATCAGGATGACGAGGTAGATCAGCGCGGCCAGGGTGATCTGCGCCAGCAGGGGGAGGGGCAGGGCCTGTGCGCCGGCCAAGGTGGCGGCCATGCCCAGCCCGGCCAGCAGCGGCCGGCCGGCGATTTGTCCCCACGGCAACGGCCCCACGTGCCGGTAGACGCTGAACATGAAGGGGATGCAGAGCGCCAGTTCCGATAGTCCGGTAATGGCGGCTGCGGCGTAGAAGCCGAAGATCGGAATGAAGATCAGGTTGGCCGCCACGTTGAAGATGACGCCGATGATGAAGGCGCGGGTGAGGAAGCGCTGTTGATCCACGGCAATGAGGACGTATTGGGTGACGCTGTTGGTGAAGCCGATGGGAATGGACCAGATGAGCAGTTGCAGGGCGATGGCGGAGCCGGGCAGATAGGCCGCGCCGCCCAGGATGGCGATCAGCGGGGTGGCGATGAAGGTGACGAGGATGGCGATGGGCAGGCTGACCAGGGCCAGCAGGCGCAGGGCCACGACGTAGGAGCGCAGAAGCGCGGCGCGGCCGCCGCTGCCCTGGTCGGTCTGTGCGTAGCGTGACAGCAAGGGGAAGATCGCCAGCGTGAAATAGGCGGGGATGACGTTGAGACCTTCGATGTACTTGTAGGCCGCGCCGTAGAGGCCGACGGACACCGCGCCCGCCAGCGGTTTGAGAATCCAAACATCGAGACGGAAGAAGATATGCGCCAGCAGGTGATTGAGCATGAGGGGCAGGGAGCCGGTCAGCATAGTGCGCTGCAAGGTCGGATCGAGATCGTGGCGCGTGAGCGGCGCGAGGGGCAGTTTGCTGCGCATGAGAGCCAGCAGCCAGAAGACCTGCACCAGGTTCATGACCACGGAGACGCCGGCCAGGCCCACGAAGCCCCAGGAGAGGGGCGGCAGGAGCACGAGCGCGCCCAGCGCGACTTTGCTCAGGACGATGGCGGTTGAGATGCCTGACGGGTATTCCATTTGCTCGAACGCGTTGAAGAGAGCGCTGATGCCATCGGAGATGGCGGCGAAGAGCAGGGCTAGCGCGAACAGACCAATCGCCCACCCCTCCTCCGGCGTCAGCCCGCCCCAGGCGCCATAGGCGAGCATGACGAGGGCCAGCAGGGGCAGGGAGGCCAGCCACAGCCAGCCGCGCAGAACCGTGACGTTGAGCAGATAGCGACCGGCCTGGCTGCGGTCGCGCGCCACTTCCCGCGTCAGCAGGGTGCCCAGGCCGAAGCGCACCAGGATCTCGAAGATGACATAGAAACCGATGGCGAAGGTGTAGCTGCCTTCGCCGGCCGGGCTGAGGATGCGCAGGCGCACCAGGGCAAAGGCGAAGTCAATGCCTTTGTTGAGCAGCGCCATCCCCATGGGCACCAGGCTGTTCTTGGCCACGCGTGAGACTTCGTGCGCTTCGTGTTCGCCGCGGTAGAAGCGTCCCCAGGCCCACCAGCCCAGGAGCAGGAAGAGGGTCATCAGCGCCAGGAAGCTGGTGTAGAGGCCCAGTTGGAACGACAGGGGCGCGTACTTGAAACGCACCGTTTGCTTGCCTGCGTCCAGATGCACCGCGCGGAAGTTGCCGTCGGCGCGCCAGAGGGTCAGGGACTGTTCGGGCAGCACGCCTTCTGCGGCCAGGGGGCGCGTGTACGCCTTCCAGCCGCTGAAATAGGCGTCGGTCAACACCAGCCAGGCCGGCGCGGGCAAGTCAACGAAAATGGTAATCTCGTTGGGCTGGTAGCTGGCGATGTTGACCACGGTCGCCAGGCCCCCCCCTGACCCCCCAACTTGGGGGG
This sequence comes from Anaerolineae bacterium, assembly GCA_041918575.1. Classification (GTDB taxonomy): domain Bacteria; phylum Chloroflexota; class Anaerolineae; order SSC4; family Amarolineaceae; genus Amarolinea. The sequence continues at coordinate 1,977 of JAYRVL010000460.1, forward strand.
GGGCGGAGGGCGACGCTGCGTTGAGCGCCGCGGGGTCGTCGAAGAGGACAGTCTGGCGCAGGTCCACCTCGGTCAGGCGGTCGAGCAGGCGGTCGGCGGGGGCGAACTCCGCAGCGGGGACCGCAAATGCGCGCGGGAAGGCGTTTTCGTTGCGGTAGATTTTGACCGGTTCGGCCGGCAGGCTCCCTCCTGACCCCCCAACTTTGGGGGAGGCGGAGGGCGACGCAGGGTAGATCAAGGTGTAGCCGGGAAGGTCGAGGGTGAGTTCGGTCATCACCCAGCGCACGCCGAGCAGGTGGGTGCGCGGGTCGGTGAGCGAGGCGGGGTCGTAGAAGGGGGAGATGCGGTTGTAGAGCAGTTGGCCCTGCGGTTCGATGGCCTGCATGTACTGCACGTAGGACCGCGGGATGATGGAATCGTAGCCGCGCACATCCTGCAGGCCAAACAGCCAGCCGAGGTTGGCGTTGAGGGTCTTGGCGGCGGCGGCGTCTTCGAAGGTGGTGACGCGTCCCAACTCCTGGCCGGCCTGCGCTTGCAGGAAACGGACAGACGGCGGCTCGACGGCCAGCAGCGCCGGATCCACGGCGGGGTTGAAGGTTCCTGTGGCCAGCCAGAGGTCGAGCGCAACCAGGAGCAGCGCCAGCAGCGGCCAGTGGCGGCTCAAGAAACCGGGTTTCTGTGAGAAACCGGGTTTCTCATTCCGTTGGCTCCAGCGCAAGACCGCGCCGGCGCCGGCCAGGGCGAGGGCCAGTTCGAGCAGGTTGGGCGCCTGGTAGCTCCAGAATGCAGCGCCATCGCTAAACGCGACGCGGGCCAGGTCCGAACGGGCGAGCACGGCGGCGGCGAGGGCCAGGAAGGGCGCGGGCCAGACCAGGCTGAGGGCGACGGCCGCGGCCAGGGCAACGCCGGTCAGGAGCAAGGGCCAGGCCAGCCACGCGGGCCAACGCGGGCGCGGGCCGGCGCTGAGCGCGTCCAGGCCGAAGGCGGCCAGCACGGCCAGGCTGAGGGTGAGGGGGAAGACCCAGCGGAAGGCGGAGTGCAGTTGGCGGTAGCCGGGCAGGCCGTAGAAGAGGAGGGCGTAGAGGGGGGTGCCGAAGGCGAAGGCGAGGGCGAGCAGGGCC
>JAYRVL010000461.1:0-1767 GCA_041918575.1 Anaerolineae bacterium
CCCCTCTATGGGTTCGCGTTGCGACATCCACAGGGTTTGGTTTGAGTGATTTTTTACAAACAACGGGCCGCCATTCTCAGCGGCTTGTTTTTCGGCCTCACAATACTCGCGGCGCCGCCCCGGCCCCACCTGGCCGCCCAACGCCAGGGTGAGCAACTGCATCCCATAGCAAATACCGAGCACGGGCCGACCGCTCGCCAGCACGTAATCCGGCAGTTGCGGCGCGCCCGCCTCGTACACACTGGCCGGCCCGCCCGACAGGATGAACCCCTTGGGCTGCAGACGCTCCAGCGCGGCCGCCGGCGCGTCCCAGGGCAGCAACTCGCAGTACACGTGCGCTTCACGCACCCGCCGCGCAATCAGTTGGCTGTACTGCGAACCAAAATCGAGAATAACGATCGCTTCGGCGCTGGCGCCCAGTTTCATTTCAGGCATATCCTCGTCCTTTGCTGATAGTCTTGTCTGCTTGCCGCCCATTATGCCACAAAGCAGCCAAAATGGGTAGCAGCGTCTTCCTGCCTGACAGCATTGTGTACATGCAAAACTTGTGGTATACTGCGCCTGTGTTGCTCAAGGAATATGTTGCTCGGAGAAATCAAGGATACGCAAAATGAGCGAGAAAGCACCATGGCCATGAAACGAATCAAATGGTTTCATCTTCTTCTGCTGACTGGCTTGATCCTGGCGCCAGCTCTGCTCACCGCGCCCGCGCCTGTGACGGCCGCCAGTTGCTTCGATCTGATTGTCAACGGCAACATGGAAAGCACGGACGGTTGGCAGATCATCGGCGGCCCGCCGCCGGCCGCCTATGACAACGCACAGGCGCTCAGTCCCACCCGCAGTATGCGCCTGGGCATCATCAGCGGCGCCAACGCCTTCGGCTTCTCCGGCATCCAGCAAACGCTGACCATCCCGGCCGCCGCCACCAGCGCCACGCTCAGTTGGTCGGTCTGGCCGTTCCTGGCCACCAGCGGTGAGAACGATTACCAGGAAGTTATCTTGCAGGACGCCACGACCAGCAGCACTCTGGTGGTTCTTTGGCGTGATCAGCGCAATGACCGCGCCTGGGCGCCCCTCACCCGTGACCTGCTGGCGTACAAAGGGCAAAACCTGCGTCTGTTCATCAACGTGCGCAACGACGGCGTGGACAGCTACGCCGGCATGTATCTCGACAATGTCTCCCTGGTGGTCTGCCTGGCCGACACACCCACGCCCGGCCCTGGCGCGGTCGTTGATGGCCGCGTCTACATTGACAGCAACCTGAACGGACTGTACGATGTGGGCGAGATCGGTTACGCCAGTCTGCCGGTCAGCCTGACGCCAGGCGGCTCTGCGCTGACCGACGCCGCCGGTGTCTACACCTTTGGCGCGCAGCCCGCGGGCAACTACACCGTGAGCATCACACCGCCGCCTGGCTACACCGTCACCTCGCCAGCCAGCGTCGCAATTACCGTCAATGCCACCAACCAGGTCGTCAACTTCGGTCTGACCCCCATCGTGCCCGCGACCAACACCCCAACGCCCAACATCGTCACCGCCACACCCACCTGGACGCCGATCGTAGTGACGAATACCCCCACGCCAACCGGACCGCCAACCGCCACCCCAACCTGGACGCCGATCGTCGTCACCAACACCCCCACGCCAGGCCCGGTCATCATCACGGCTACGCCCACCTGGACGCCGCCCGGCCCGCCCACAGTCACGCCGACGGCCACGCCCATCCCGCCCACCGGCACCTTTACTCCCGTGCCCCCCACCCTAACA
>JAYRVL010000462.1:0-2292 GCA_041918575.1 Anaerolineae bacterium
CATCGCCTCGGCGAAGTTGGCGAACAACACCGTGAACCATAGCCAGAGAGCAATTTGCAGGTTGAAGGTCAGATCGGCTGTCTGGCCGCGCCACAGATCGGCGACCAGGATACCCGTGGTCAGCACCGCGCCGACGGCGACGACAAAAATGACCGGGTTCTTGGCCTGCTGCCGCGGGTCTAGCTTGCGAAAGGAATCGACAACCGCCCGCCGCACAATCGGCGGGTCAAACAACGGTCGCGCCTTAACATTTTGTTCCATCTCTCTAACACTCCACAACTTCTACTCGTGGCATTTCGAGTTCTGCAGACCTTGTCCGTAGTTGACATAAATCTGCGAAACCTACGGATTCTTTCCTCTTTACAACGGCACCCCGGCCGCCATCAGGAAGTGCTCGACAATCGGCCCCAGCGACAGCGCCGGGAAAAACGTCAGCGCCCCGACAATGAGCACCACGGCTACCAGCATCCCGGCGAAGAGCGGCTGGTCGGTCGGGAACGTGCCCAGCGATGGCGGGGCCACGCTCTTGCCGACCATGCTGCCGGCGATGGCCATGACCGGCACGATGACGCCGAAGCGGCCGATCCACAGCGCCAACCCGAGCGTGACATTATAGAAGGGCGTGTTGGCGTTCAGACCGGCGAAGGCGCTGCCGTTGTTGGCCGTGGCCGAGGTATAGGCGTACAGGATTTCGCTGAAGCCGTGCGGCCCGGCGCTGAGGCGGCTGGATAGACCGGCTTCGACGACCGCCGCCAGCGCGGTGAATAGCAGGATGGATGCCGCAGGCAGCAGCACGGCCAGCGTCGCCATCTTCACCTCGCGCGCCTCGATCTTCTTGCCCAGATACTCCGGCGTGCGGCCGACCATCAGCCCGGCGATAAAGACGGTCAGGATGACGAAGACCAGCATGCCGTACAGACCCGCGCCCACGCCGCCGAAGATGACCTCGCCCAGCATCATGTTGAGCATGGCGACGCCGCCGGCGATGGGGCTAAGGCTGCTGTGCATGGCGTTGACCGCGCCGTTGGAGGCCGAGGTCGTGGCCGAGGCCCATAGGACGCTGTTGGCGACGCCGAAGCGCGTCTCTTTGCCCTCCATCGCTCCGGCCACGCCCACGACGGGATTCGTGGCGTATTCGGCGGCTAACATCACCCCCAGCAGGGCGAGGATCAGCACCAGCATGGCGGCGAAGATGACCCACCCTTGTCGCTGGGAGCCGACTATCCGCCCGTAGGTGTTGGTCAGCGCCGCGGCGATGAAGAGCAGGGAGAACATCTGCAGGAAGTTGCTCAGCGGCGTCGGGTTCTCGTAGGGGTGGGCGCTGTTGGCGTTAAAGAAGCCGCCGCCGTTGGAGCCGAGTTGCTTGATGGCGATCTGTGACGCGGCCGGGCCTTGCGGCAAGACCTGCGTCTCGCCGGCCAGCGTCGTGGCCGTCACGTGGGCGTCGAAGTTCTGCACCACGCCCTGGCTAACCAGGACGACGGCCAGGATCAGGGAGAGCGGTAGCAGGACGTAGAGCGTCGAGCGCATCAGGTCGGCCCAGAAGTTACCCAGCGTGGCCGCCGAGCGGCGGGCCAGCCCACGCGCCAGGGCCAGCACGACGGTAATGCCCGTGGCCGCGCTGACGAAGTTCTGCGCGCCCAGGCCGAGCATCTGCGTCAACTCGCTCATCGTCGTCTCGCCGGCGTAGGATTGCCAGTTGGTGTTGGTCATGAAGCTGGTGGCGGTGTTGAAGGCCAGGAACGGCTCCACGCCAGACAGCCCTTCCGGGTTGAGCGGCAGCACGCCCTGCGCCAGTTGCAACAGGAACAGCGCCAGGAAGCCCAACACGTTGAACAGAATGAGGGCTACCGTATATTGCTTCCAGGTCTGCTCCTCGTCCGGTCGAACGCCGCTCAGACGGTAGATCACTCCCTCGACCGGTCGCAGCACGGGCGAGAGCAACGTCCGCTCGCCGTCAAAGACGCGCTTCATGTAGCCGCCCAGCAGTGGCGTCAAGGCGATGAGCAGGCCAAAGTATAGGATAACTTGAGCGATTTCCAGGAGTGTCATCTCAGAACCTCTCCGGGTACAGCAGGGAGTAGACGAGGTAGATGAGTAGGCCCGGGGCGATCAGCCCGGCCAGCAACATGCCGATATCCATACCGATGCTCCTTACCAGTGAGAGCGCTCACTGGCTATATCGGTATTATCGGTCGCCGCGCCCCCGGCCGCGCTCAAGAATTGGCTCAGGAGCGTTAAGAAAGTATCAAGATGGGAATCAGGAAGAAGATGTCACGCAAAGACGCGAAG
>JAYRVL010000463.1:0-2922 GCA_041918575.1 Anaerolineae bacterium
GAGGATGTCTTTCCACGGTGAATCGTAGTCCTGCTGGTCGGCCATTGGTCGCTCCTTGTCTCCCGGTTTGCTGCTATTGTACACCTTCTTGCCCTTTTCGCCAACCGATCAAGCGTATAAGCGTATACAATCCCAGCATGTTCAACGGCGTCAAGGCAATAACCTGTGGAATTCGTGGCAGAGAAAGATGAAATTCTCGCTATCGGACATCGAACAGCGTCAACTGCACGCCGACGGGCGCCGGGCGGGGCGGCAGCTTTTCCATCTCGCGCAGGGCTTTCAGCGCCGCGGCGATGTCGTGAACGAAGCGTGAAGGGGCGTTTTGCATGCTCCGGCCGAACAGGAAGCGCGAGGTCGCATGCGTGAGAATCAGCCGCTGCCGGGCGCGGGTCATGCCGACGTAGAACAAACGCCGCTCCTCTTCGATGTCGGCCGCGGCGCCCGGCCGGGTGTAGGGCAGCAGCGATTCCTCACAGCCGACGATGAAAACCACCGGAAATTCCAGCCCCTTCGACGCGTGCAGGGTCATCAGCGTGACCCGATCCGCGCGCGGATCGTAAGCGTCCGTTTCGCCTTGTAACGCCTGCGCCTCCAGGAAATCGGCCAGGCGCTCATCGAACGGCGCGGCCCGGCGCGCCAACTGGCCGATCAACTCGGCCTCGGCGGGTTCGCCGCGCAGGCTGGCCTGGCGACAGGCGAACGCGTAAACGGCCTCGATCTGGCGCGCGACCGGCTGCCCAGGCGCCATCTCCGGAGACTGCCAGAAGACGGCCAGGCTGCGCAGGCGTTCCTGCTGGCTGACGCTGAAATCAGGGGCCAGGCTGGCCGCAGCCAGGGCCGCGGGCAGGTCGGTCTGTGAACCCGCCAGCGCCGCGCTCAAGCGGTTCATGGCGCCGCTGGCAAACGCGCCCTTGCCGCTGCCCAGGATCGTTTCCAGGTGGACCTGGCCGGCCGGCTGCACGGCCAGCCACAGGTAGGCCAGCACATGATGCACGGCCGGCTGCTCGAGCAGGGGGGTCTGCCCCACATGCTGAAAGGGGATGCCGGAGCGCTCGAAGGCCTCGACCAGCAGGCGGCTCTGCGCGCCCAGGCGGAAAAGCACGGCAAAATCGGCAAAGACGTGCGGCGCTGCAGGCGCATCGGCCACGCGGCCGGAGTCGAGCGAGAAGTAGCTGACGCCGCCCACCATCTGCTCGATCTGATGCACCACGGTTTCAGCTTCGGCGCGATCGGTCGGCGTCTGAAAAATCTCGATGCGCATCTGCTGCACGAAATCGGCCAGCACCTGCACCGCCCGCAGCGGCACGCGCTCGTCCCGGTTGGCCGCAATGACCTGCATGGCCGCGTCCAGGATCATCTGCGTGGAGCGGTAGTTCTGGCTGAGGTGCAGGCGTCGGGCGCGGGGGAAATCCTGGGCAAAATTGAGGAAGAAGCGGCGGTCGGCCCCGCGGAAACCGTAGATGGCCTGATCGGGATCGCCGATGACGGCCAGGTTGGCGCCGCCCGCGGCCAGCAGACGCAGCAGGCGGTATTGGCCCAGGGCGATGTCCTGGTACTCGTCCACGCACAACCAGTGAAAACGCTGCTGCAGCGCGGCGCGCGCCTCCTCCTGCGTCTCCAACAACTGCACCGCCTGTACGATCAGGTCATCGAAATCGAGAGCCTGACTGCGCCGGCGCGCGTCCTCGTAACGCTGAAAGATGCCCGGCAAACGTTCATCCTCGCACATGGCGCTCAACTCAGGCGATGCGGGCGAGAGCAGGCGGTTCTTGGCGTCGGAGATCCAGGCCAGGAACTGATCGCGCTCGGCCATGCGCAGCTCAGGCGCGGCCTGCGCCAACAGCGCCCGACGTTCTTCCTCCCGGCAGATGATGAAATCCGGGCTGATGTCCAGGCTGACGCCCCATTGGCGCAGCAGCCACGCGCCGAAGGCATGGAACGTCTTGACCATGACCCGCTGCGCCGTCTCTGCGCCCAGCAGCCCAGTCAGGCGGGCGGTCATTTCCTGCGCCGCTTTGTTCGTGAAGGTGATGGCGAGGATGGCCTCCGGCGCCGCGCCTTGCGCCTGGATCAGATACGCGATGCGCACGGTCAGGGTGCGGGTCTTGCCGGCGCCCGGCCCGGCCACGATGATGAGCGGTTCCTGCGACCCCAGGACCGCCTCGCGCTGTTCGGCGTTGAGCGATGCCAGCAGCCGCGCGGCCGGCGCAGCGTAGGCGATGGACGGCGCCGGTTCGGCCACCTGCTGGCCGGCGGCCTTGAGCCGGGGCGCAGGCGCTGCGGATACGCCAGGCGCAGGTTGATCGGCGCCTGGCCGGGCCGCAGGGGTCAGCCGGGGCGCGGGGAAGAGGTCCCCCTGAAAAAGCCCGGCGCCCGGCTGCGCCGCGGCAAAGAGCCTGATGACGCCGTAGTCGCCATCGTAGCCCGCGTCGGCCTGCACCTCGCCGCGACGCATACGGCCAATGCCCTCGGCCAGGCGCTCCCCGCCCGCGCCGGCAATGGCCGGCAGCGACGCGCGGCGCAGGATGAACAGCTCCGGCCCCAGGGCTGCCAGCAGTTTGTGGTACGCCTGCTCCACCTGCTTGGACCCTGCGCCCACCCCGGCCGCCTCGCCCAAAATCTCCGGCAGCGGGACCAGGCTGGTAAAAGGCGCGGCGCGCGGCGCCCGCTGACCCGCAGGCCGGTCGGCCAGGGCCTCGACGCGGTGCATGACCCCGATCGTGACCTCTTTGCCGCACACGGAGCACAGACCCTGGTGCGCCCGCGTGGTGGCCGGCTCCCAGCAGACGTTACACTTGCGGTGGCCGTCGAGGTGATATTTGCCTTCCTCTGGGAAGAACTCCACCGTGCCCTTGAACACGGCCGGGTCGCCGCTCTGCAGGGCGCGGAAGATGGCAGGGTACGACAGCTCGGTGTCGAACA
>JAYRVL010000464.1:0-2205 GCA_041918575.1 Anaerolineae bacterium
CCGCAGCAGCCCGGTCAGCAGGCGATAAAGATTCTGCTGTTTGGTGGCAATCTCATCGGCGTCGGTCCAGGCTCGCTCTTCATGCCAGCGTCGGCTGAGCACGTAGGGATGGGTGAGCGGCTGATCGAGGCGTTCCACCCAGCCGGAGCTGCCGACATCGAGCCAGAACTGGTGCTGCACCGGCCGATTGCGCATCAAGAAGGTGTAGGCGGGCGCGATCAGCACCGCGTCTTCGTTTTCTTGCCAGCCGGCAACGAACAGCGCGCCGAGCAGCCCGTTTTCCACCAGCCCCAGGTAATCTCGCCCTATGTCGAGCAGCGTGGTGCGACCGACGTCGGCCACGGCCCAGCGGAACTTGCGCGCGGATTCGATCAACTGGGCGGCCACACGGCCGGCGTCGAAATCGGCATGGAAGCGGAAGCCGGGCTGGCTCAATACTTCGCCGAACAGACGGCTGAGAAAGTGGTCGAGCGCCTGCACCTCTTCGCCGCGGTAGGCCAGCAGCCAGCGGCGGAGCTGCTCGTAGGCCTGACCCAGCCGGTAGGTGATGCGTTCCTGCATCTTGCCGGTGATGATGTCGAACGAGGTGAGGTTGGGCGCTTCGCCCGCCTTGGGGCGGTAGATGATGCGGCTGAGCAGATGGGCGCGCACCGGGTCCAGGCCGTCCAGCGCCAGGAAAAGCGCCTGCGCCACGTCCGCGGCCAGGGGCGGCAGCTGCCAGCCGGGGTGAGCGAGCGCGGCCAGGGTCAACAAACAGCGGGTGGCCGGTTCGGCGCGCAGTTCGCGCGAGGGCCGGTGTGAGCGCGCCGGCACCCCGCGCTGCGCCAGGCGGTCCATCAACGAGAAGCGCAGGGAATCGCTGACAAAGGGGGCCAGCACGGCAATTTCGGCTGGGGGCGTCTGCTCTTCATGCACCAGGTGGGCGATGGCGTCGGCCGTCCAGTCGAGCATTTCGGGGTAGAAGCGGCGCAGAGCTACATCAAGCGCCGCGCGGGCCATGCCGGTCGGCGCGGGCGCGGCGTCCACGGCAGGCAATGGCGCCGGCTGGCCGCCGACCTGCTGCGTCAAGGCCAGGGTCAGCGCCTGTACATCGCCGGACGCGGTGTAGGCGCCGGTCAGGCTGACGGCCTGGCTGCATTCGGCTTGCAGGCGCTGCGCCGAGTCTGGGTCTGCGCCCAAGAAGACGCGGTAGCCGGCCTCGGCATCGTAGATGAGCAGCGCCGATTTGAGATTGGGCAGCCAGCGCCGCAGGAGGTCGTGGGCGATCGGCGTATCCTCTTCCAGGTTGTCAACGATCAGGTGGTCGAAGCTGCGGAAGAGCTGGGTGCGGCACCAGTCGTTGGCGAGCAAGGTGCGGTTGAAGACTTCGATTTGCAGGGAGAAATCGAGCAGGTTGTTTTGCAGACAGAAGGCGCGGAAGGCATTGACCATGCCTTGCACGTCGTCGTAAACGCTCAGGCGGTTCGAATCGTGCTGCCAGGCCCGCTGCAGGCGCTGCGCCACTTCGGTGTAGGCAAAACCAACCAGCGCGGCCTTGTTGAGGTTGTCGAGCACCTGGCTGATGATGCGCGGCTGCGAGAGTCCCACTGCATCCAGGCGGCCGCTGGCAATGACCGGCTGCACCAGCCCGGCCATGTAGTATTGGGCCGTTTCCAGGGTGAGAAAGACCGGCTCCTGGTCGGGGTGGGCAAAGCCGGCGTCTACGGCAATCAGCGGCCAGTAAAGCTCAACCTGGTTGCGCGCCAGCCCGCCCACGGTCTGCACGGTGACTTGACTGCCGCTGCGCGTCAGGGTCGGCGCGGCCAGCGCCTGCCAGTAGGGGGCAGCCAGGCTGCGCTGGGGCGTCAGCACCAGGATGCGCCGGCCGGAGACGCTGCGTTGGCTCAAGAGGTGGCGCAGACGGGCGACGCCCAGGGTGGTTTTGCCCGCGCCGGCCGGGCCGTGCAGAAAAACCTGCTTGCCTTCGATGGCCCAGGCGGGTAGATCGGCCAGGGTAGATTGGGCAGGAGATGGCAGCGAGCGAGAATCGGACATAGTCAGCAGTCAGGTCAGAGATCGGAGATCGGAGATCGGAGATCAGAGATCGGAGATCGGAGATCGGAGATCAGAGATCGGAGATCGGAGATCAGAGATCGGAGATCGGAGATCAGAGATCGGAGATCGGAGATCGGAGATCGGAGATCAGAGATCGGAGATCGGAGATCG
>JAYRVL010000465.1:0-12390 GCA_041918575.1 Anaerolineae bacterium
GGTCTGGATGAAAGGGATCAGAAAGGCGGTCAGCGTCTCGGAGCCGGCCGCGGCCAGGTCGTTGGGCAGCGCAGACGGTGATGAAGGGTCAATGGGCATGGCAATCCTCCTGCGACGGGATGGCGCCGCCGCGCGGCCGCGCCAGTTGCATTATAACACAAACCGCTGACCGACAAGAACCGCGGCCGACCCGGCGCGCAGGGTTTTTTGTTGCCCGGCCGTGACTGCTGCCGTGAGTAACTGCTCAGCCAGGCAGTGAGAATGGTCTCGATAGCGCCCGGAGTGCCCCCCTGCCCCCCAATCCTGGGGGAGCCGAATGCTTTCCCCCCCCAAAATTGGGGGGCAGGGGGGCCGCCTGAGCAGTTACTGCCGTGACGCACGCCTCCGGCTTGCCCCGCTGGCGCTTGGCGTTTTTTCCCGCGTAGGGTAAAATCGGACACGCAAGTTGGTAGCCTGGGGACAACCTGTTTTGCCTGTGAAAATGATGCCATGATCATCCTACGTCTCGACAATGTTTCCTACACGCACCCGGGCGGGCCGGGAGTGCAAAATTTGAGTTGGGCCATTGCCGACGATGCCCGGCTGGGCTTCGTCGGCCCTAACGGCGCGGGCAAGAGCACGATTCTCAACCTGCTGGCCGGACGCCTGCCGCCCGCCAGCGGCTTCGTGGTGACGGCCAAAGGCGCCAGCGTGGGCTATTTGCCGCAGGAAGTGCGCCTGGACCCGCTGCACACAGTCCTGATCGAAGCGATGACCGCGTCTGCCCGGCTGGCCGCCATCGAAGCGGATCTTGAAAAGGTCACGCGCAGCATGGAAGACCCGGCCGTCTACGACGATGAAAAGGCGCTGGCGCGTGCGCTGGATCAGCAGCAGCGCCTGTTGACCGCGTATGCGGGGGCGGGCGGGCGGCAATACGAGAACTCTGTCAAGGCCACCCTGCGCCAGTTGGGTTTCGACGACAGCGATTTCGATCTGTCAACGGCGGCCTTGAGCGGCGGGCAGAAGAAGCTGCTGGCCCTGGCCAAGCTGGCGGTCAACCGGCCGGCCTGCCTGCTGCTGGACGAGCCAGACAATCACCTGGACCTGGCCGGCAAGGTGTTCCTGGAGAAATTCATCCGCGGCTACGCGGGCGCGGTGGTGATCGTGTCGCACGACCGTTATCTGCTGGATGAAGTGGCCGACAACATCGTGGAGTTGGAAGGCGGCAAGCTCAATTTCTACACCGGCAACTACACGGCCTACGCGGCGGAGCGCGAGCTGCGGCGTCTGCGCCAGGCGCAGATGGCTGCTGCGCAACAGAAGGAGATCAGCCGGCTGGAGGCTTCGATTGCCAGAATGGAACTGTGGGCCAGTCTGGTCAACCCGCGTGCCTCCAACCGGCGCCATGTCATTCAAGCGCGCAACAAGCGTCGCCAGATCGAGCGCATGGACAAGGTGGATGCGGTGGTGGAGCAGCGTACCATGGGCCTGGAGCTTGAAGGTTGGCGCGGCTCCAGCAAAGTCCTGGAGATCATTGACCTGGTGAAGGCGTTCGATGATGACCTGGTGCTGGCCGGGGCCAACCTGCTGCTGTGGCACGGGGAGCGCGTGGGGTTGGTTGGGCCTAACGGCGCGGGCAAGAGCGTGTTGTTTCGCTGCATCACCGGCGCGCTGCAACCGACAAGCGGCGTGGTCAAAATCGGGCCGAGCGTCAAGATGGGGGTCTACACGCAGGAGCATCAGAGCCTGGACTACAGCAAGACCCTGGTGGAAATGGTGCGCGAGGTCAAGCCGATGTACGAACGCGAGGCGGCCGCGTTCCTGACGCAGTTTCTCTTCGAATGGAAGCGGGCACACGAGCAGACGGTCGGCAGCCTGAGCGGCGGTGAGCGCAGCCGCTTGCAGATGGCGCTGCTGATGCTGCAGCAGCCCAATTTCCTGCTCCTGGACGAGCCGACGAACAACCTGGACATCGCCTCGTGCGAGGTGCTCGAACGCGCGCTGGATGACTTCGAAGGGACCGTGCTGGTGATTTCACACGACCGCTATTTCCTGGATCAGACGGTGGATCGCATCGTGGAACTCGATCCCGACCAGGGGGCGTTGGTGAACTACACGGGCGGGTACACCGATTACCTGGAGGCAAGGGGGCTACGGTCATCCAGTGCATCTTCAGCCACGTCGAGGTCGTAATCCATCTGCAGGCCCAGCCAAAAATGCGCCGAAGTGCCGAAATAGCGGGCCAGGCGCAGCGCGATGTCGGCCGTGACCACACGTTTCTCCAGAATGATTTCCTGGACGCGGCGTAGCGGCACGTGAATATCGAGCGCCAACTGATCCGCTGTCAGGTGCAGCGGCGCCAGGAACTCCTCTCTCAGAATCTCACCGGGATGCACAGGAGCTAATTTCAATTCTTTCATGCGCGTGCTCGATTCTTCAATGATAATCCACTATCTCAACATCGTATGCGTCGCCATCTCGCCACCAAAAACAGATACGCCACTGGTTGTTGATACGAATACTATACTGGCCTGCTCGATTACCAGAGAGCTGTTCCAAACGGTTTGCCGGCGGCACTCTCAGGTCTTGCAGCGTGCCAGCACGGTTGAGCATGCGTAACTTGCGCAAGGCCACTGCTTGAATCTCAGGCGGAAGCCTGCGCGAACGCACGCGATTGAATATCTTCTCAGCCTCTGGATCATGAAAACTTCTGATCACAGCTGTGCGGCTACGCTCGCGCGAGGACGCGGGCGATGATGGCGTCGAGCAGGGCGGCGTCTACCTGATCGCCCAGGCGGGCGAGGACGGCTGCTTTGACCTGGCCGGCCAGGTTGGGCGCCGGGCTGGGGCCTGACGGTGCGGACGCCGGCGCGGCGCCTGGCGTCTGCGCCGCGGCGGCGATGTGGATGCCCATGCCGAGCTTTGTCATGCGGTCCTTGGCCAGCGCGGTGATGACGGTGTTGGTGTCCACGTCCAGGCGCGTCACGCCCTGCGCATGCAGAGCATCAATGTCACGTTCGGTATAGAATTTCTTGGGCATCGGTTCCTCCTGCGGGGCTAAGCGCGCCTAGCGGTTGACTGGGTCGTGCATGGCAATGCCGAGCGGGGTGATGAAGAGCGGATTGCCGGGCAGGACCGTTCTAATGCCGGTGTACTCCTCGATGACCTGCGTCATGCCCGGAAAGGCGCAGGCGCCGCCCACCAGGTAGATCGTTTTCACGGTGCGGCCGGCGACGTGCCGGCGCACGATGCTCCCCACCTTTTCCATGACGGGACGCAAGACCGGGAACAGTCGCGCCTGCTCACGCGGGTCCTTCTTCAGTTCCTCAGCCTGCTCGAATGTCAACCGCAGACCACCAGCCAGGACCAGGGTAAAATGGGTGCCGCCGGTCGGCTCGTCGGCCGTGTAGATGACCTGACCGTCTTCGACGACCGCAATGCCCGTGGTGCCGCCGCCCACATCCACGATGACGCCGTCGCCAATCTTCAGGACGTTGTTGGCCGCGGTCGGTTCGTCAATCAGGTCGCTGCACTCCAGGCCGGCCGCGATCAACACATTGGCGGTGGCGCGCACCTCGCTGCGCGGCACGCCGGGCGGGTAGGCGGAGGCCGCATGGGTCAACTCCACGCCCAGGCGCTGTTCCACCTGCTGCTTGAGACGCTTGAGCAGGCTGATGGCGCCGTGAAAGTCCACCACCAGGCCGTCGCGCGCCACCTGCGCGAACTGGTACGCGCCGGCCAGCGGCTGTTGATTCTCGTCCAGAGCAATCAGCACGGTGTAGGCGGTGCCGAGATCAACGCCCACATGCGCCGGCCGGCCGCGGCGCCGCGGGGATTGGCCGTTCATGACCGCATCGGTCTGCTGAAGCAGCGCCTGCAGATTGGGATTCATGCGCTACTTGTTCCAGTCGGCGGGGTAGGTGACATAGACGAAACGGGCGCGGCTGGGGGAGCCAAAGGTGATGCGGGAGCCTTTGGGGATGAAGATGACATCGCCCGGTCCGCCGGACACCGCCTCGTCCCCGCGTCGGATCACCAGTTCGCCTTCCAGGACGATGTCAATTTCATCGTAGGTCAGGGTCCAGGGGAATTCCCCGCGTTCCAGGCTCATGTAGCCCACCGCCATCGGGGTGCGGTCGCCGCTGGTGATGACATCCTTCAATTGCACATTGGTTCCTGGCGTGGCCAGCCCTGCGCCGAACGGCTCCAGGCTGACGCCCAGCCGGCGCACGGCCTTGAGCGGCGGCAAGGGTGATGGCGCGGCCGGCTGCGCGGCCGGCGCCGGCGTGGAGCCAGGTCGTTTGACTTCGATGCTCGCCTCGCGCGCCACATCGAGCGCCTCCGGCGAGATCAGGTCGGTCTGGCCCAGCACCAGCACGGATGTGCCCTGGTCACGCAGTCTTCGAATATCGGCCGCGGTAAAAACCTGACGCATGGAATTCTCCCACAACAACTGCTCAGTCTATTTCGCCCGCGCCGGCGTTGCGCCCCTGGACTTCTGCGGCAGGATCATTTCCACGTCGCTGTGCGGTCGCGGGATGACGTGAACGGAGACCAGCTCACCCACGCGCTGCGCGGCGGCCGCGCCGGCGTCGGTGGCGGCCTTGACTGCGCCCACATCCCCGCGCACCATGACGGTGACGTAGCCGCCGCCGATGTACTCAGACCCGATCAGGGCCACATTCGCCGCCTTGACCATCGCATCGGCCGCCTCGATGGCTGACACCAGGCCCTTGGTCTCGATCATGCCGAGGGCAATCATCGCAATCTCTGCCATACATGAATCTCCCTGGAATTATGTCTACTTCGAGTTAGTATTTCAACGGATTGGCCGCGACTTCGAGCACCGCGTCGCGGAAAGCCATGGCTGCAGCCTTGCAGGCGGGCTGGTCGCCGGTGAGCATGGCGCCCATGTAGTTGGTTTCGGAGGGCGGCGCGGTGTAGGCCACGATGCGCACGGCCGCGGCCTTGAGCGCGGCATCGAGCGCAATCATGCCCTCGATGGGCGGCGCGACCAGGTAGGCCAGCGGTTCGCCTTCGGTGATGTTGCACACCTTCGACAGGTACGAGCCGGTGCGCGAAATGACATGCGGGAAGAAGGCGATGGAGGCATCCTCGTTGGCCGAGTACCAGATGGCGTCGTTCTTCATGAACTGAACGGCGGCCTGCAAGCCCGCGCGCACTTCGGCCGGATTGGCGCCGGCCAGAATGGCGATGATCTCGCCCGACAGCTTGCCCGACGCATGTTTGGCCCCGGCGTAGAAGGAATGAGCATACACCACCTCAACCTCGGCCATCTTGGTGGCTTCGTCAATGGCGACGTAGGTGGCATCGTCGTTATCGGACGTGATCAATCCCAGCGAGCGCTGCTCGGGTCGCAGGCCCAACTGCTCGGCAAAGCCGCGGTCCACGTTGGGGATCATCCTGACGGCCAAAGGGGTTGCGTACAATGGATCGAGTATTCCCATAGTTGCTCCTATTCGATCAGCTCCTACTTGATCAGCTTCAGCTTGACGCCAGACGCCTGATGCTTGAGCATCTTCTGCGCGATCTGGACGGCGAAGGCGCCGGCTTCCAGCGGGTTGGTGCCGCCATTTTCGAAGATGTTGCAGATGACGTCGCGGTCGGCGTCGGTGTCGCCGGCCTTGGGGCGAAAGGCCATGTACGCGCTCATGCTCTCGGCGCGGCCCAGGCCCGGGCGCTCGCCAATGAGCAAGATCACCACGTCAGGTTTGAGCACCTCACCGATGTCGTTGAGCACGCCCACGCGGCAGTATTGAATGAAGAAAGGGGCGCCAAAGGTCAGCCCGGCCGCCTGCACACCCTGCCGGATCACGGGGAACATCTGGCGCACGTTGGCTTCGACCGCGGCGGCGCTCAGGCCATCGCCCACGACGACCTGCACGTTGGCGCCTTTGACGCAGCGTTCGGCCACGGTGCGCTTGGCCTCATCGGTCAGCAGGCGACCCAAATCGGGGCGCAAGAGATATTCCTGCTTGCCGCCGGTGATCTGCGTTTGCACTTTGAACAGGCCCAGGTCATCCAGCAGGCGCTGATCTACGTCACGGTAGAGGGTATCCTGGGTGACGGCATGGTCGGACTGAAAGAGGAGGAGCGATTGCGTGGTGTAGCGCGGCCCGGCCCGGCCCACACCAATGCGCGCAGTGGTGGAAGCCATCAACGCCTTGAGGCCGTCCACATCGTAAGGCGCCTTGACCTGCGGCCGCGTGCGCATTTCCGGCGCGGTGGGATCGGGCAGGTCAATGTGCAACCGCGCCCACGGATCGTCCACGGTCGGGGCCGCGGCCGCGACGCCTGACGCCGGCGTCTTGATCGCGCCCGCCGCGGCCAGCTCCTTCAACACCGATTCGACTATTGCATTGAGTTGTGCTTCATCCATCGTTTTTTCCCCTGGAGATCGAAAATCGGCATTCAAGCCACGCGCCGCTGCAAGAAGAACGACGCATCGCCGGCTTTGGCGGTCAGGCGGCCAGCGCGCATGAGTCCCAGTTCTTCCAGCCAGGTTTCGAATTCGGGGTTGGGGCGCAGGTTGAAGAGCTGGCGCAGGGTAGGCGCGTCATGGTAGCTGGTACACTGATAGGAGAGCATCGAGTCGTCGCCCATGGGCACGCCCATGAAGTAGTTGCAGCCCGCGGCGGTCAGCATGACGGCCAGGTTTTCGATGGCATTCTGATCGGCGCGGGCGTGATTAGTGTAGCACGCATCGCAGCCCATGGGGATGCCGGTGAGCTTGCCCATGAAGTGATCTTCCAGGCCGGCGCGCTGAATCTGGCGGGCGTCGTACAGATATTCCGGGCCGATGAAGCCCACCACGGTGTTGACCTGGTAAGGCTGATAGCGCTTGGCCAGGCCGTAGCAGCGCGCTTCCATCACCAGTTGATCCCAGCCGTGGTGCGCGTCGGCCGACAGCTCCGATCCCTGGCCGGTCTCGAAGTACATGAAGTTGGGGCCGGCCGTGAAGCAGTGCTTGCGCGCCAGCGCGTACGCCTCATCCAGCATCGGCACGGAGATGCCGAACGACTCATTGCCGCGCTGCGATCCAGCCAGCGACTGAAAGATCAGCCCTACGGGCGAGCCAGCCTCCAGGCACTTCATCTGCGTCGTGACGTGCGCCAGCACGCAGTTTTGGGTTGGAATCTGCCAGGTCTGGATAATGTCGTAAGTCATGTCGAGCAGGCGGGCCACGCTGGCATAGGAGTCGTCCACCGGATTGATGCCGATGACGGAATCGCCGGAGCCGTAGGCCAGGCCCTCGTAGATTTCCGCGCGGATGCCTTCGGGCGAATCGGTGGGGTGATTGGGCTGATTGCGGCTGGCGAGGGTGCCGGGCACGCCGATCGTGTTGTTGCAGTGGGCCGAAACACGAATCTTGCTGGCTGCGTAGATCAGATCGAGATTGGACATGAGCTTGGTGACGCCGGCGATCATCTCGGCCGTCAGGCCCTGCGCAACACGGCGGATCATGGCGCCGTCGGTGGTATCGGCCAGCAGCCACTCACGAAACTGCCCCACGGGCCAGTCCTTGATCTCGCCATAGATGGTCCGGTTGACGCTATCCTGGATGACGCGGGTTACTTCGTCCTGCTCGTAGGGGACGGCCGGGGTGTCGTGCAGCACCCACAGCGGCGTCTCAGCCAGGACGTAGCGGGCGGCCATGCGTTCCGCGGCCGTTTCCGCCGCTACTCCGGCCAGGCGATCGCCCGATTTCTCTTCGTTCGCCTTGCCCATGAGCAGGCGAATGTCGGGGAATTCATAGGTCTTGCCGAAAAGTTTGGTACGTAGGAGCATCCTCACTCCTTTGCTGGTCTGGCTGGACCAACCTTCAATGATAAAAAACCAATGTCTTGACGCTGAGCGGCACCACACGGCCTTCCATGAGGGGGACGCCAATGTCAATGTAATCGCCTTCGTCCAAGCCAACCTGGTCAATGACCAGCAGGGGGCGGTCCGGCGCCATCGCCTTGATCGTCTGGCCCAGGGCCTGGGCGTAGTCGCGGCCGATGATGATGACCAGGGGGCGGTCGGCGGGCAGGCTGCGGGCAAATTCGGCCAGTCCGCTTGCCAGCTTCAGAAGTAAAGTATAATCCAAAGCGCGTTGGAGATCAAATGCCACAGCGAACTCATCACTGGTCAGGTTGATGTCCCAGCGGCGCAGCGCGCTGCGCACGGCCTCGGCGATGACGCCTGGCGCAGCGCCCAGCGTCAGATCAAGCGCAGGACGGATGACCGGCACGTTGCGCAGGGGCAGAATCTCGCGCTCGGCCCAAATCGTGGAGCCGGACAGCGTCACGGTTTGGGAGCTGGCGCCCAGGACGGTGGCGCGCAGGGTTTCGGCCGGCTGCGCCACCTCATAGGCTTGAATGCCGGGATGGCGGCGCAGCGATTCGGCCAGCAGCGGGCCGATGTCATCATGCACCGTGACATCGCCCACGCTGTGAATGGACAGGGGATGGTAGAAGTAATGGCCGATGCCGCCTGAGAGCATGAGGACCGTGCCTTTGCCGGAGACGGCGGCCGGCGGCGTCAGGTAGAGCTGTTGCGCCAGCGACGATGCGCCGCCCTCGATCAGCTCGATGGTCAGGTCGGCCATGCAGTCGGTGAAACGGCGCAGTTGATCGAGCGTGGGTGCGTCGCCCACCTGCAGGCGCAGGCCGAGGTGGGCCAGAATGGCCAGGGCAGGCTGCGCCAGGTGACGGATCAGCCCGCTGCGCGGCTCGATTTCGATGATGCGGCCGCCGTAGTTCATAGCGGCCGCGGCCACGGCCGCGCCCGCGCGGAACATAGCCGAATTGGCGCTGCCGCCGCCAATGTCCACATTGGTGACTTTGCAAAAGTGCTTCTGCGAATAGGCGGCCGCGCCGGCGCCGCGCCCGGCAATCAAAGATTCCAGGTGCGGCCCGGCCACGGTCACGACGAATTCGCCGGCCAGCCCGCCCAGCGCGTGCAGAATTTGCTCGGCGTTCTTCTTCTTGGCTGTTTCGCCAGTGATGATGACCGCGCCGGTCTCCACCTGGCGCGGATCAACGCCGGCGCGAGCATATTCGCCCTTGACCAGGGCGGTCAGCCGCGTCACATCAATGGTGTCAGCGTCCGCCAACGGCGTGAAAGTCACCGGGCTTTGGTAAAGCACCGCTTTGGCGGTGATTCCCACGCGCGGCGCCTGCGCGGCGCCAGCCACGTTGGCCAGGGTCAGACGCGAAAAAACGATCTGGGTGGTGGTCGTTCCCACGTCCAGCCCGACGCTGAGCATGGTACGGGAAGTTTCGGCCATGAACCGTTACTTTCAATGGGCAGCGGCTGCCCCAAACACATGAAGACTTGATCCCGGCGACATCCCTGTCACTCCACGCAACTGCTCAGCCAGGCAGTGAGAATGGTCTCGATAGCGCCCAGAGCGCCCCCCAGCCCCCCAATGGGGGGGGAGCCGAATGCCTTTCCCCCCAGGATGGGGGGATAGGGGGGCCGCCTGGGCACTTACCACTCCACGCCTTTGTCGAATCATGCCGGGTCGCCTGTGTAGTTCTTCTGCTGGCCTGGGCGGGCGGAGAGGGCCGCCTTCCCTCGCCGCCCGCGGCAGACGATCAGGTCAGGAGTGGCTGTGCGCGGCCGCAGCCATGTCGGCTTCGATCTTGCGCAGCGCGGCTTCATCGGCGGCTGATGGGCCTTTGAAGCGATGTCTGGCATCCACGACCCAATAGATGAGCATGAAGACCGCCAGCAGGATGATGGACCAGCCGGCCAGCTCGTTGGGTGGGATGGAGAACAGGATCGTGATGAAGGCGATCCAAAGCAGGGCCAGGATGTTGACGATGACCCCCAGGTTCTTGAGGCTCCAGGGCGCGGTCTGGGGCGTGGTGAATTCGCCCTTATTGCGCAGCTTGTTGCGCAGGTTGAGGTAGATCGGCAGGCCGTAGGCGATGTAGAGGGCGGTGGTGCTGACGGCTACGATCACGGTGTAGATCGCGGACCAGACGGTGAGCAGCACGGCCAGGACGCAGGTGATGACGATGGACCAGACCGGCGTGCGCAGGGTGGGGTGAATCTGCTTGATGAGGCGATAGCCGGGCATGCCGTCATCACGGGCAAAGGCGAACCACATGCGGCTCATACTGGTGATGGAGGAGAGGCCGCACAGCCACATGGCGACGCCGATGATGATGGCGATGATGTGGCCAAAGAAGATGCTGTCGAAGTTCTCGTAGACGATGTAGAGCACGGCCGGGCTGTTGGCCGCGTCCACGGTCTTGGCAATGTCGCCGCCGGGGATATGCAGGGTGAGGATCAGCAGCATGATGTAGCCGACGACGAACGAGACGGCGACGGAGAGGAAGACGCCCCAGGCGCTGTTCAAGCGGGCCATGACCGTTTCTTCGGCCACGTGCGCGGAGGCGTCATAGCCGGTGTAGGTCCACTGCGCCTGCAGGAGGCCGAGCACGAAGGCCAGGGCGATGCCGCCGCCGGCGTAGAGCCCAGTCATGCCGGGGATTTTCATCATGATTGAATTGAAGGGGGGCAAGGTGCCGGCGACAAAGGTATCGGTCAGGCCGGCCGGGTTCACCGTGGTAACGCCCTGGAAGAGGAAGCTGAAGGGCTGCGTGTGCTTGCCGAAGAAAGTCAGCAGCAGGGCGATGATGAAAACGCCGCCGATGTGCCAGTAGACGCTGAAGTCGCTCAGGCGTGCGGTGAGTTTGATGCCAAAGACGTTGATGAGCACCTGCGGGGTCATGATGACGATCATGACGATCACCATGGTCATGGTGTTGGTGGTGTCAATGGCAGCGCCGAAGAGACGATTGAATGCGCCGGCGATGTAGATGGCGGCGGCGAAGTCAATGCCCGCGGTGATCATGATCTGCCCGAGCATGTTGAACCAGGCGGTGACCCAGGCCCAGCGGTGGCCGCCCAGGCGGTGCGCCCAGAAGTAGAGACCGCCGGCCGTGGGGTAGGCGGAGGCGAGTTCAGCCATGGAGGCCGCGATGCAGATCGTGAAGAAACTGACGAGGGGCCACCCGAAGGTGTTGATGATGGGGCCGGCAAACTGCAGACCGTAGCCAAAGAGGAGGATGGCGCCCGTCAAGATCGAGATGATCGAGAACGAGATGGCGAAATTGGAGAAACCTCCCATTTCACGGAACAACTGCTGGGCGTAGCCCATTTTGTGCAGGTCGCGCATGTCCTCGCGGATCATTTCTTCGCGCGACTTACCCTGGTAAGCCATGAGTACTGCTCCTTTCCTCGAACGAAACACGAATATGAAGTTGATCGAAACAGGCGGGTTGGCGTGGAGAGAGAGAGACGCTATTTTAATGACTTTTGGGAAAAATGCAAAACTGCGCGAAGGGGTAAAATCTCTAGCGCGGAGGGCGCGATGGTTTTCGGGTTCTTGCCGCGGCGCAGGCCCCTGACCCGGCGAGCCTGCGCAAGGTTGGGCGGATCAGGCGGCTTCGGTGACAGGAACCACGGCCGGCTGGATGCTGTTGCGCACCCTGTGGCCGATGCCGTCGCTGGCCGGCGCCCACTCGCGGTGATTACATTCGAGCCGATAGCCAAAGTCGGTACTGAAGCTGGCAAAGGCCTTGCGCGGCCAATCGCGCAGCGGATTGCGCATGAGCTGGCGTAGGCCGCGGCTGGCGATGCCGTTCCAGCCGTACAGTTTGCGCGATAACCAGTCGTAACCCTCGGCCAACTGCTGATGGGTCATTTGGGCCGGGTAATAGGTGACATGGTTGGTGTCGTACAGAGACCAGGGCACGCCCGGAAGCAGGCGATCTTCCTCGACCCATTTGGCGCGCTGCGGTGTGCCCACGTAGGGCGTCAGGATGGTGATGCTGAAGCTGTCGAGGCCGCTGCTGCGCATGAAGTCATAGGTGCTTTGGAAGATCTGCGGCGTATCGGCGTCGAAACCAAAGACAAACAGGCCTACCACGCCGATGCCCGCGTCATGCACGCGCTGAATGACCTCGCGGTAACGCTCGATGTTGCCCTTGGCTTTGCCGCCCAATTCACGTCGGTTGTTGGGATTGGCGCTCTCGAAGCCGATGAAGAACTTGTCCAGGTGCGCTTGTCGCGCCAGCTTAAGCAGATCCGGATAATCGCCCACCAGCAGCTCGGCCTGGCAGGTCCAGCCGTGCAGCGGCAGCCGGGCCAGGGCCTTGAAAAGCTGTTCCATGTACTCTGGATGCAAACGGAAGTTCAGGCCGAAATTGTCATCGGTCAGGAAGAAACGCTTGATGCCGCGGCGCTCGATTTCTTCGACGACCTGCTCCACCGGGCGCAGCTCGCCGGAAAAGCGGGAAGGGCTTTCCTCCAGTTTAAACTCCGGCGCGGCGCGTGCCACGGCCCGCCAGAGCGCCTGCGTCACCGGGTATTTACCAAGGAAAAAACCCGGCA
>JAYRVL010000466.1:0-2024 GCA_041918575.1 Anaerolineae bacterium
CGGTGGCGCCGGGCTTCATCCCAACCGCGCTCACCGATGTGCTGCCCGAAGAAGCGCGCCAGCAGGCCATCGCGGCGACGCCCCTGGGACGCCTGGGCACGGCCGAGGACATTGCCGAGGCGGTGGCTTTCCTGGCGTCCAGCGGCGCCAGCTTCATCACCGGGCAGGTGCTCAGCGTAGACGGCGGCCTGGTTATGCAGTAGAAGCGCGAACAGATGGAAAACAGGGACCTATGAAATCAGAACGAGAACCCACCGAGATTGTCACCAGCGAATATGGCGTCGGCGGCGGACACTTGGGGCACGTCACGATTGTACCGGCCGTGCTGCTCAGCATTGTGCGCCAAACGGTTCTCGACCAAACCGGCGTGGTGCGGCTGTCCGGCCGCAGCACAGCCCGCCGTACCGGCAGCAAGGCGCGCAGCGCCAGCGCCGAGGGCCTGCGCATCGAGGTGGCCCCAGACCACAGCGTGATGGTGGATGTACGCCTGGTGGTTTCCGGCCAGACTAACATGCGTGAACTGGCCGAAACGCTGCAAAGCGAGATCACGCGCGCCCTGCAGACCATGGTAGACATGACGGCGCGTGAAGTCAATGTGCACATCGATGCGGTTGACCTGGGCAGTAGTGGCCCAGAAACCACCCCAGAACATCGCCCGCATCGTCGCTAAAGCGCCAGATCAGGCGCAGTCAAGGAGCGATCAGTGTGAAAGCAGCCCGCCGACAGGCCCGAACCCTGGTACTCCAGGCACTCTATGAAACCGACAGCGTCCATCATGACCCGCAGCAGGTCATTGACAATCGGCTGACCGATGAGTCTTCCGATGTCGAAGGCGAGTCGTTTGCGCGCCGCCTCTTCTTTGCCGTGCTGCAGAATCAGGCCCAACTTGACGCCGTCATCCAACAACATGCCCCGGAATGGCCGCTCGACCAGGTCGCGGTCATTGACCGCAACCTCCTGCGCATGGCTCTGTGTGAAATGACCATCCTGCGCGACGCGCCGGTCAAGGTTGTCATCAATGAAGCGATCGAACTGGCGAAGGATTTCGGCAGCGACAGCAGTTCGCGCTTCATCAATGGCGTCCTGGGCAGCGTCGTTAGCAAGGGAGTCCCGAGCGCGGACCGAAAGAATCAGAAATCTTCTTCTTAGCCTGTTTTCGACATGGAACAGATGTTTCCATACAACAGCTTGTGGTCATTGGCAAATCGAATACAACCTGTAGGAACAGTCCTGTTTTCGCTCAAACGTTCTACGCGACGGCTTGTGGCAAGTGTCTGACGACCTACTACCCATTGGGGTGTCGAAAACAGGCTTAGCTAATTTAATTCAAGGACTGGCATTCAATGGCGAAGCAACGAGTTTTGATCATGGGCGCCGCCGGGCGCGATTTCCACAATTTCAATGTCTACTTCCGTGGACGTGACGACTACGAGGTCGTGGCATTCACCGCCACGCAAATCCCCAACATCGAAGGCCGCCGCTATCCCGCCGCACTGGCCGGCCCCTCTTATCCCGCCGGCATCCCCATTTTTCCTGAGTCCGATCTGACCCGCCTGATTGCCCAACTGGCCGTGGATCAGGTGGTCTTTGCCTACAGCGATGTTTCGCATGCGTACGTGATGCACAAAGCATCGCAAGTGCTGGCCGCGGGCGCTGACTTTCGCTTGCTTGGCCCGCACGCGACCATGGTGACCTCACGCAAACCAGTCATTGCCATCGGCGCGGTGCGCACCGGCTCTGGCAAGAGCCAGACAACCCGCCGTGTGTGCGACATCCTGCGCAGCCAGGGCAAAAAGGTGGCGGCCGTGCGCCATCCGATGCCCTATGGCGACCTGGTCAAACAGGCCTGCCAGCGCTTTGCCTCCTATCAAGACCTGGACGATCATCAGTGTACGATCGAGGAGCGTGAGGAGTACGAGCCGCATCTCGATCGCGGGGTGGTCGTGTATGCAGGCGTTGATTACGAGCGCATCCTGGCCGCGGCCGAAGAAGAGGCCGATGTAGTGGTGTGGGACGGCGGCAAC
>JAYRVL010000467.1:0-2123 GCA_041918575.1 Anaerolineae bacterium
AAGGAGAGCTTGTACACGCCGCCCTCCAGGGTGACCGCCTGTGGATTGCCCACGTAGAAGATGCGGGTGGGATCTACGTTCTCGCCAAAGACTGAGGCTGCCATGCGCCGCAGCATCTCCAGGCCCACCACCTCTTGATCGAACAGCGGCACGTCGAAGATCGGCAGCGGCTCGAACGATTCTCGCACCAGGTCGTGATAGCGGGCCTGGGCATCCTTCCAGGCCGTGAAATAGGTGTCGGTGACAGCGGCCGGCAGCATGCGGTTGCAGACCACCGCATCGGTCGCGTAGCCGTAGAGGTTGAGGTAGGTGTAGGCGCGCTGCGCCTCTTTGACCACCATCTTCTCCGGGTTGAGCACCAGGCGCACCGAGGCCAGTTGAGGATCGGTCAACAGCTTGTTGATCTTTTCCAACTGCAGGATCAGGTCTTCAGCCGAGTCGTAGAACTCCTCGCTGGGCAGAGGCATGTCGGTCATGCGCTTGATGACCGGCGCGACCGCTTTGATCATGCGCCGTTCCCAGGGGAAGATCTTGTCCAGGTACCAGCGCGCCAGCTCAGGAAAAGCCAGGAGCTGCAAGGTGGCGCCGGTGGGCGCGCAGTCCACAATGATGACATCGTACTGCCCGCTGTCGGCCAGCCAGTTGATCTGCATCAGGCTGGCCAACTCCTCCATGCCGGGCAGAACCGAGGTTTCCTCCGCCACCAGTTCGTCCATGCCGCGCCAGGCGAAGATGGCGGAGATGTATTCCTGCATCTTGCCCCAATGGCGGTCCATCTGATGCAGCAGATCAATCTCCTGACCCCAAAGATTGGGGGCAATCGCGACCGGTTCGTTGCCCAGCGGCCGGTCGAACGAATCGCCCAGGCTGTGCGCAGGATCGGTGCTGAGCACAATCGTGCGCAGACCGCGGTCCGCGCAGTGAACGGCCGTGGCCGCGCTGATGCTGGTCTTGCCCACGCCGCCTTTGCCGGTGTACAGAATTATTCGCACGTTTTCATCCTTTTTATTGGATCTCATCCCTTGGATCTCGTCCCTTCGATTCTACCCGAAACGCGGGGAATGGTCAAAGCCCCTGGCGACTGTTGCGTTGATTCTGATTGACTTTCTGACGCCAAGACAGTATACTCGTCACAGTCGAGCTGACGACGCTGAACGTGAAGCTGCAGGAGCACCCTTGTCACACCATCAGCCGGATCGCCCCACACCACCTATCACGAACGAATCCCCGCCGGCTGCGCTTGCCCAGGTTCGGCTCTTCGGCGACCTGACGATCATCGCGCCGGCCCTGGGCGCGGCGCCGCTCGATCTCGGCTCTCCGACCACGCGCTCTCTCTTCGCCTACCTGCTGCTGCACAGCGACCGGCCGGCCGACCGCCGCCA
This sequence comes from Anaerolineae bacterium, assembly GCA_041918575.1. Classification (GTDB taxonomy): domain Bacteria; phylum Chloroflexota; class Anaerolineae; order SSC4; family Amarolineaceae; genus Amarolinea. The sequence continues at coordinate 1,383 of JAYRVL010000467.1, forward strand.
GTTGGCGCTCCTCTTCTGGCCCGATGCGCCGGAGCCGGCCGCGCGGCGCAACCTGCGCCAGTACCTGCACCGCCTGCGCCGCGGCCTGGAGCCGCTGACCGCGGCCGAGGAGCTGGTGTTGGTCGAAGGCAGCAGCGTGCAGCTCAACCCGCAGGCCGCCTTCGATGTGGATGTGCGGCGCTTCGAGGAACTGCTGGCCGCGGCCAACCAGCCGACCGCCGCTGCGGGCGCGGTGATGGATGCCCTGCACGCGGCCGTGGCGCTCTACCGCGGCGATCTGCTGGCCGATCTGTTCGATGATTGGTGCCAGGCCCCGCGGTTGCACGCCCGTCACCGTGTCATGCAGGCGCTGGAGCAGTTGGCCGACCTGCACTACCGCCGCCGCGATTTCGCCGGCGCCATCGCCGCCGCGGAACAACTCCTGCGCCTTGAACCCTGGCACGAAGCCGCTCACGCCCGCCTGATGGCGTTCTACTACCTCTCTGGCGCCCGTGGCCAGGCCCTGCAGCAGTATCAGCGCTGCCGCCAGGCCCTGGCCGATGAACTGGGCGCGGCGCCCCTCCCCACCACCACCACCATGGCCGCGGAGATGCGCGCCGGCGCCTGGCAGGAGACGCACGCGCCGTCGCCGCCGTTCAACGCTCTGCCCCCAGGAATTCCAAATGGTCCCGGAATCGAGGCTTCAGCCGGCCTGCCACAGGGTTCTCAAGCGCCCAATAACCGGCTAAAGCCTCCATTCCA
>JAYRVL010000468.1:0-11165 GCA_041918575.1 Anaerolineae bacterium
CGACCGCTTCGACACCCTGCGCTTCGATGAGGCGCAGCAGGCGGTCGTTCTGCTTGACCGCCGCGCCTATCCGTTCCGCACCGCATATGTGGTCTGCCGCACGGTGGAAGAAACCGCGCAGGCCATCGAGCAGATGGTGGTGCAGGGCGGGCCGCCGCTGGCCTACGCGGCCGGCCTGGGCCTGGCGCTGGCCGGGCCTGACCTGGCCGATTTGCGCCGGGCCGGCGAACGCCTGCTTGCCACCCGCCCCACGGCCGATGACCTGCACGCCATCGTGCCGCAGGCCCTGCAGCGGGCAGAAGCGGCGTTGGCCGCGGGCCAGGATGCGCAAGCGGCGATCCTGTCTTATGTCAATGGCGAGATCAGTCGCGGCAACCAGGTGAGCCAGGCTTGCGGCAGCCACGCGGCTACCCTGCTGGCTGACGGCGACCGTATCCTGACCCACTGCCTGGCCGGCGCCGCGCTCTGCTGGATGCTCTGGATCGCCAAACAGCAGGGCAAACGGGTGACGCTGATCCCGACCGAGACGCGCCCCTATCTGCAGGGCGCGCGGCTGACCGCCCAGTGCGCGCTGGAGATGGGCATTCCGGTCCGGCTGATCACCGATGGCATGCCCGCACACCTGATGAGCCAGGGCCTGATTGACAAGTTCATCTGCGCGGCCGACCGCATCACCCTGGATGGGCACATCACGAACAAAGTGGGCACGCTGCACAACGCCATTGCCGCGCATTTCTACGGCATCCCCTTCTACGTCCTGGGCTACGATGGCCCGGACCCGCAGACGCCAACAGCCAGCGCCATCGAGATCGAGCAGCGCAACCCGCAGGAGCTGTTCTACGCGCGGGGTCGTGAGGGCACGGTGCGCACGGCTGTCGAAGGCATCGAAGGCTACTATCCGGCCTTCGACATCACCCCGCCGCGCCTGATTGCCGGCATCGTCACCGACCGCGGCATTTTCCCGCCCACGTTGGTGGCGCGGTATTGGCATACACCCTGACCGAGGCAGCATTTTCACGTTTACGACTTAAGTCGTTACCTTGACGGAGAGAATCGGCTATACTCAGCCCAGTCGTATGATTTCAATCTCGATCAAGGAGAAGAACGCATGAACATCACGTTCAACAAAATCGCATCTGCCCTCGCTTTTCTCATCGGCGCCATGGCCATCTTTGCCGGTGGGCAAGTTCTGCTGGGTAAAGATCCTGGATACCATGTAATCAACTGGTTGCTGCTCATCCCGGCCGCGGTCATTATCAAACTGCTTGGCGACCCTCAGACCGTGGCGGCCTGGGAGCAGCTAGACAAAATTCCATCCATTCTGATGCTGGTCATGGCGATCAGTGGAACTTATCTCTTCCTGCTTCCCTACATCGTCAAAGGGCAGCGGAAGAAAAAGGCGGCGCCAGAGGTAGCCGAGACCAGCGCAGTCAGACGCTAATGATCCGCTGGTTCGTAGCGGCGACTGCAGTCGCTCCGTGGCAGCAGAGACGGCCTGTCAGGCGCAAGTGACTGACTGGTTCGTAGCGGCGACTGCAGTCGCTCCGTGGCAGCAGAGACGGCTGAAGCCGTCACTACGAACGGACTGATGGCTTGCACCCGCGAGTGATCGTTTTTTCCCTCACCGTGTTGTGGAACCTCCCGCAGAGTCAGGCGCACAAGGGCATGGTTCGTCGGTTTCGTTTTCGTCGTGATCTGGGGCTGCAACTGCTGGCCCTGTACCTTCTGCTGATCATCCCGTTCCTGCTCACGCTGTGGATTTTCGACGGGCTGGTGGGGCAGCGTATCCGCGCGGACGTGCAAACCGGCGACCTGGCCCTGACGCAGGCGATTGCCCAGGGGACCGATCTCTCGCTCGGTAACGCCCTGGGCATCGTAGCAGGATTGACCCGCTATCCCGAGGTGATCGCCGCGGACAGGGCCGCAATGGCGCCGCTGTTCGAAGCCATCCTGAGCACGCACCCCAACATCAACCTGGTCTACCGGCTCGACGCCAGCGGCGTCATGGTGTACCACAACCCGGAAAATCCCACTTCTACGGTCGGCGTTGATTTCTCCTTCCGCGGCTATTTCCAGAGCGCGTTGGAAACCTGCGCGCCGCTGGTCTCACAGGGGCGCATCTCACCCACCACCAACCAGGCGGTCGCGACCGCCGTGCAATCGCTCTGCTCGCCCGCCGGCGATTTTCTGGGACTCGTCGGCGCCAACATCCGCCTGGAAAGCCTGAGCGACACGCTTTCGACCATCGCATCCAAGCATCAGTCAGAGACAGGGTTCCAGGTGCTGATCCTCGATTCGGCCGGGCAGATCATCGCCTTCCCCGATCCTGCCCTGCTGCTCCACCCCGCCGCAGACCTGCTGCCGCGAGACTACCTGGACAGCTTCAGCGGCGAGACCCATGCGCAAATTCTGCGCTCGCCGGACGGAGAGGAGCGCCTCTACACCCACACCCACATCGAAACCATCGGTTGGGAGGTCGTGGTCAGCCGGCCCACGGCCGAGGCCTTTGCCACCCAAATCGTTCTGCAGCAGATCGCGCTGGTGGCCGCGATCACGTTTCTGCTCATCGGGCTTTTCTTCTGGGTAGCGCTTGCCACCCGCGTCATCCAGCCCATCGAACTGTTGGCGCCCATCAGCGAAGCGATCGGGCTGAACCAGCCCATTGAGTCGAAACAACGCGCGCGCCTGGTCAAGTTGGCCGCGCGCAGCGACCAGATCGGGCACTTGATCCGCAGCGTCATGAAGATGGAAGATTCGATCAAGGCGCGCATGAAAGAACAGGCCACCCTACTCGACACCAGCGCCGCGGTCATCTCCACGCTCGATGTCGAAACCGTGCTCGATCGCATCCTGGAGCAGATGGGCCGCCTGCTGGCGGTGCAGATGTATGCCATCATGCAGTTGAACGAAAAGGAGGGGTCGTTCCGCATCCGCGCGGGCCGCGGCCTGTCGCGACAGTTCACCGAACAACTGGCCATTCAGCCTAGCGAGCCGGATTCTGTCACCATGCGCGCCCTACACAGCGGCGAACCGATTCAGGTGAGCGACACCGAAAGCGATCCATCCTACACGATCCGCCGTGCACGCGCCCGCGCCGAGGGCTACCGCGCGCTCCTGGCCGTGCCGCTCAAAACCCAGCACGCGCCGCCCACCGCCCTGCTGGTCTTTCACCCCAACCCGCATGTCTTCACCGGCAACGAAATCCAACTGCTGGCAAACTTTGCCAACCACGCTACCATGGCGATCGAGAACGCCATCCTGTACGAGCGCAGCGACATGCAGTTGGAGGAGCAAACGCGGCGCCTGGAAGCGCTCGTGCAGTCGCTGCATGACGGCCTGATCCTGAGCAACCTGACCGGTCAGGCCATCTACGCCAACCGCCGCGTGGGCGCGCTGGCGAACCTGCGGCCGCACGAACTGGCGCGCATGCAGGTTGGGCAAATCCTGGCGCGCATTCTCACCCGCTCCAACGAAAGCGAAAGCGGGCGCCAGGCCGTGCAGAAAATTTACGAGCAGGGCGGCGAACGCAGCGCGGAGATCTCGCTGCCGGACGACGGCCGCACCATCTACCTGCGCCTGGAGGCGTTCGACGTGTCCGATTCGCGCGGCGACCTGATCGGCCGCGGCCTGTTTTTGCACGACATCACGGCCGATCGCGAGCTGGACCGGATGCGCGCCAGCCTGATCTCCACCGTGTCGCATGAACTGCGGACGCCCCTGGCCGCGATCAAAGGCTACGCCACCACCCTGCTGGCCGACGACGTGCAGTGGGACCGTGAATCGCAAAACGAATTCCTCAAGATCATCTCCGATGAGGCGGATCGGCTGCGCGACCTGGTCAACAACATCCTCGATCTGTCGCGGCTCGACGCCGGGGTGATCAAGCTGGAGCGGATCGAATGTGACATCGAGGAAACGATTCAGCGGGCGGCGCGGCGCGGGCGGGCGGGCGAGGCCGGCTTCCAGGTGCAGGTGGCGCCGGGTCTGCCGGCCCTGTACGCGGACCCGCTGCGGCTGGAGACCATCCTGCGCAATCTGTTCGAAAACTCGCTCAAGTACGGTGGCGAGGATGTGGCGATTCGCGTGGAGGTTGGGGAGCAGGATGGGAGCTGCCTGTTCCGCGTGTGTGACGACGGGCCGGGCATTCCGGCCGCAGAAAGCACGCGCATCTTCGAAATGTTCTATCGTGTGGATGACCGGCTGTCGCGCGTGGTCGGCGGCGCGGGCCTGGGGCTGGCGATTTGCCAGGGCCTGGTTCATGCGCATGGCGGCCGCATCTGGGTGGAAACGCAGGATCAAGGCGCCTGCTTGGCCTTCTCGATTCCATTCTCCGCGGCCGCGCCAGATGCCGCGCAAGCGAAGGGAGATTCTGGATGAGCATCACCGTGTTGGTCGTTGACGACGAAAAGCCCCTGCGCGACTTCGTGCGCCGCAACCTCGAAGCACGCGGCTACAAGGCCATTTGCGCGGCCAACGGCCTGGAGGCGCTGGCGATTTTCGAACATGAGCACATTGACCTCGCCATTCTGGACATCATGATGCCGCACATGGACGGCCTGGAGGCCACGCGACGCATGCGCGAAAGTTCCACTGTACCTATCATCATTCTGACCGCCATGGGCGAAGAGACCGATAAGGTGCGCGCCTTCGACCTGGGCGCGGACGATTACCTGACCAAACCCTTCGGCGTCGGTGAACTGATGGGCCGCATCAAGGCGGTCATGCGCCGCGCCCAATGGGCCGAACCCTCACCAAATCGGGAACGCATCAGCCGCGGGGAGATCAACGTGGACCTGGCGCGACACGAGGTCTCTGTGCGCGGTCGGTCGGTAGGCCTGACGCCCATCGAGTTCGATCTGCTGGTCTACCTGATGCGACATGCAGGCAAAGTGTTGTCGCATCACGACATCCTGCGCAGCGTTTGGGGGCCTGAGTACGGCAATGAGGTCGAATACCTGCGGGTGTACATGGGCCGCCTGCGCCAGCGCATCGAACCCGATCCGCTCAAGCCGTGCTACATCCTGACCGAGCGCGGGGTCGGCTATCGCTTCAGTGAGTGAGCGCCGCCGCAGAGCGATTGAAATCGCGCCTGGTGGGCGTTCCGCCGGGCGTCCACCTGCGTGGACGCAATGCCGGTCGGCGCAGGCCGACCTTGCGGCGGCACACCCTTGCGGCCCGAATTCATTCGGCGGCTTTTACGGATTTTTTATCTTGTCGCCGCTTTCTTTATTCTCAAGATAGTCACCCATGCGCCGGGCGCACAACCGTGGGTAAAAACTGCGGCCTCGATCGGGGAGATTAGAAGTTCGACTTCTTGGAGAAGTTGAACTTCTGAACAGCGGCTATTTTCAAGTCAATTGCTCGTACTCACTGAATGTGGTACAATGAACGCACTGAAGTCAATTGCGCGCATTCTTGCCCACGAGGAGTGCAAATGAGAATCACTGGCATCATTTGGCTAGAAGACATCGTTGATAAGCTAGAGCAAAAGCACGCCATCCAGAAGCACGAGGTCAAAGAGGTTCTGGGCGGTCGAGCCTGGTTTCGCTTCATGGAGAAAGGGCATCGGCCTGGAGAAAACCTCTATGCAGCGTTCGGCCAGACCGAAGATGGGCGCTATGTGATTGTGTTCTTTGTGCATAAGCTCGATGGGCAGGCCCTGGTAGTCTCTGCACGTAGGATGACCGCAACAGAAAGGAGGGCTTATGAGCGACGCTAGGAGTTCCATTTCTCAGGCTCAATCTTACCACGAAATGGGCAGGTTTTGGGACACACATGATGTGACCGAGTTTTGGGATCAAACCGCGCCGGCCGAGTTCGATGTGGACATCCAGGCCGAAATCACCTACTATCCCTTGGAGACCTCCCTCTCCAGTCGGCTGGCCGATGCCGCGCGGCGGCGCGGCATTTCAGCCGAGACCCTGCTCAATCTTTGGGTACAGGAAAGACTGGTCGCTGCGGCCGCTTGACGCGGGCCTGGGAAACCGGCAGGGGGATCGAGTCAGCGCAGAGAATGAGTTTTTACGGATTTTTTATCTTACCGCCTCTTTCTTTACCCTATTTTTGTGCTCGCCTTGTAGAATAGAATCGGCAGCAGGGGCATTGTACCTGCCCTGACGATTTCAGTTCTTTGCAAGGAGGAGCAACCAATGAAGCGTAAACTGTTCGTTCTACTGACCGTACTGGCGATTGTCAGCATTGCGCTGGCGGCCTGTGGGTCCGCCGCAACCCCTCAACCGGCCCCAACGGCCGCGCCGCAGACAACCGAGGCCCCCCCCAAGCCGGCTGCCGCCGAAAAGACGGTGACCATCGGCTTTACGTCATCGCTGACCGGCTCGCAGGAAGTGTCATCCAAGCGACAGGTGGCTGGCTTCAACCTGTGGATGAAGCAGGTGAACGACGCCGGCGGCCTCAAGCTGAGCGATGGCACGGTGGTCAAATTCGCCGCCAAGACCTACGACGACGAATCGAACAAGGAACGTGTCCAGGAACTTTACACCCGCCTGGCGACCGAAGACAACGCCGATTTCCTCATTAGTCCCTACTCGTCCGGCCTGACGGCCGCCGCCTCCATCGTGGCCGAGCAAAACGGCAAGATCATGATTACTGCCGGCGCGGCCGAGGATGACGCCTACAAGACCGGCAACACCAGTCTCTATCAACTCTACACACCCGGCAGCCAGTACCTCCTGAGCACCGTGGACATGCTCAAGGGGCTGGCGGCGGGCGCCAAAGTGGCTGTCGTACATGAGAACGACAAATTCTCTACCGCCGTGGTGGACGGCCTCAAGCCGTACCTGACCGCGCAGGGCTTCGAGATCGTCCTGGAAGAGGGCTACGCGTCCGATTCTACCGACTTCGGCCCGGTTATCAACAAGATCGTCCAATCCGGGGCCACGGTGCTGTTGGGCGGCGGCCATTATCCTGATGGCAGCACCTTCGCCCGCCAGCTCTACGAGCGCAAAGCGGGCATGAAGTTCGTTTCCCTGTTGGTGGCCCCGGCCGATTCCAAGTTCCCTGAGCTGGGCGACGCCGCGCTGGGCGTCTCCACGTCCAGCCAGTGGGAGATGAGCGCCACCCACACGAAAGAAGAAGCCGCGGCGCTGGGCAAGGCATGGTTTGGGCCGAGCGGCAAGGAATTCGCCGACGCCTACCAGGCCGCTACCGGCGAAAAACCGACCTATCACGTGGCCGGCGGCTATGCGGCGGGCCTTGTTCTGCAGAACGCCATCGAAACCGCCGGCTCGACCGATGCGGGCAAGGTGAAAGCGGCGTTGGAAGCAATGGACATCTTCACCTTCTGGGGCGGCGTCAAGTTCGACACCTCGCCCAATGCGCATGGGCTGCAGACCGGCCATACGATGGTGGTTGCCCAATGGCAAAAGAACGCGGAGGGCAAGCTGGCCCGCATGGTGATCTGGCCGGCCGACGTGGCCGCTGCCAAACCCCTCTACCCCATTTCCGCTCCTTGACCTGAGTCACAACCTCTGATCCGCATGGGCAGGCATCCCCTGCCCATGCTCTGCACCGATCGGGAGCTAACATGGACCAAATCAGTCTGTTATTGTCTTCCCTCCCAGACGGAATTTTGTTGGGATTTGTCTATGGGTTGGCGGCCATGGGCCTGACCCTGATCTGGGGGGTCATGAATGTCATCAACCTGGCGCACGGACCGATCATCGCCCTGGGCATGTTCGGTACCTTCTTCCTCTATTCACGGCTCGGGGTCAATCCATACGTGGGCCTGGCGCCGGTCGCCATCGCGGGACTGCTCTTCGGGGTCCTGATCTACGCCGTGGCCGTTCATCGTGTGATCAACGCGCCCCACTTGTCGTCACTGTTGGCGACTTTTTCTGTCAACATGATCATCATTGGCCTGGGTACGGCCGCCTTGACCACCTCCCCCTACAACGTGGACTTCACCGCCGGCAGCATCAGCATCGGCTCCACCACCCTGCTGGGCGCCCGCCTGATCGCGGCGGTGGTCACGCTGATCTTCACCGGCGGCTTGTACCTGTTCCTGTACCGCACGCGGCCCGGCAAGTTCATCCGCGCCGTCGCCAACAACCGCGCCGCGGCCGAACTGATGGGCATCCCCTCCACGCGCATCCTGGCCCTCAGCTTCGGCCTGGGTACCATGCTGGCAGCCGTCTCCGGCGCGCTCATCGCCACCTTCTTCCCCTTCAGCATCCTGGCCGGCAGCGGGTACGAACTCAAGAGCTTCGTCATCGGCGTGATGGGCGGCCTGGGCAATCCCATCGGCGCGTTGTTCGGCGGCCTGATCCTCGGCGTTCTGGAGGGCGTCATCCCGGCCTTTCTCGAAACATCCTGGGTGCCGGTGATCGAATTCGGGCTTTTCGTTGTCATCCTGTTAGTGCGGCCCGGCGGCCTGATCGGAGCGAAAAAATGAAACTCTGGCCTAGATACCGTGGCTTGATCGTTCCGGTGCTCGTCGTTTTGGCCTTGACGTTCTGGCCGATCCTCTCAGGCAAACCCGCCAATCGCGAGACCGCCTTCACCATCTTGAAGGCCATTGCGCTGGCGTCCAGCCTGAACATCCTGCTCGGCTACACGGGCTACGTCAGCTTCGGGCACATCGTCTTTTACGGATTTGGCGGTTACGTTGGCATCTTCCTCCTGACCACCATGGGCTGGTCGCTGTACACCGCGATCGTGGCCGGTGGCATTGCCGCGGGCGTGCTGGCCTTTCTGCTCGGCTCCGCCATTCTGCGCCTGCGCGGCGCCTACTTCGCGCTGGCCACCATCGGCATCAACGAGGCCATGAAGGCTTTCATCAACAACTTCCCGCTGTTCGGCGGCCCTACAGGCATCACCCTGAACTTCAGCGTCTACCGAACCTACGGCGGCGCGGCGCAGGCGCTGCAAACGTCATTCTTCATCGGCGTCGTCCTGGCCCTGTTAGCCATCATCGTGAGCTACGCGGTGCGCACGTCCAAATTTGGTCTTGGGTTGCTCGCCATTCGCGAGAACGAAGACGCCGCGGAGGTGATGGGCATCGTCACTCCTCGCGCCAAGACCTGGGCCTATGTCCTGTCGGCCATCGTGCCCGGTATGATCGGCGTGCTGTTCTTCTTCAAAAACGGCAACGTCGAACCGCACGACGCCTTCCCCCTGCATGCGTCCATCGAACTCCTCGTCATGGTGATGCTCGGCGGCCAGGGCACGGTGTTCGGGCCGCTGTTGGGCGCGCTCGCCTACCAGGGCATGCGCGGCTTCCTCGTCACCAGTCCCATCTTCAAGGACATTCAATTGTCGGTCTCCGGCGTGCTGCTGCTGATGATCGTACTCTTCATCCCATCCGGCGCGGTGGGCTGGCTCATCCAACGCATCCCGCCCCTGAGGAGGGTACTCACATGACCATCCTGCTTTCTCTACAGGGCGTGTCCAAACGGTTCGGCGGCTTGCAGGCCCTGACCAAAGTAACCTTCGACGTGCCGGAAGGCCAGATCATGGGGCTGCTCGGCCCCAACGGCGCAGGCAAAACCACCCTCTTCAACGCCATCAACGGCGTGTTTCCGCCCGAGGAGGGGCGCATCGTTTTCCGCGACAAAGATGTGACGCACATGAAGCCCTACGACCACGCGCGTATGGGCATGGCCCGCACGCACCAAATCGTGCGGCCCTTGAACGAGCTGACGGTGCGCGAGAACGTCATGGCCGGCGCCTGCTTTGGGCACCAGAATCATCCCCTGGGTCGTGCAGGAGAAATTGCCGACGAAGTGCTGGAATTTGTCGGCCTGACCGCGCGAACCGATCAACTGGCCGGCAGCCTCAATGTGGCGCAGAAAAAACGTCTTGAAATGGCAAGAGCGTTGGCCGCACGGCCCTATCTGCTCCTGCTCGACGAGGTGCTGGCCGGCCTCAACCCCACCGAAATTGATGGCATGATCCAGACGGTGTTGAAGATCCGTGAGCGAGGCGTGACGATCCTCATGATCGAACACGTGATGAAGGCGGTCATGAACGTTTCCGACCGAATCATCGTGCTGGATTACGGCACACAGATCGCGGAAGGAACACCACACGAGGTAGCCAACGACCCGCGTGTGATCGAAGCCTACCTGGGCGATCCACGACTGGCTGAAAGTCTGATGGCTGACGATTCGATGGCTGAAAGTCTGATGACTGAAAGCCTGATGGCTGAAACTTCGATGGAGGAGGCGTAACATGGCTGTGCTTGAAATCCGCGATCTTGTTTCGGGATATGGCCAGGTGCAAATCCTGTGGGGCGCCAACCTCTCGTTGCAGGAAAAGAAGCTGACCTGCCTGGTGGGCGGCAACGGCGTCGGCAAGACGAGCATGCTGCGCACGGTCATGGGGCTGCTGCCTCCGTGGAGTGGATCGGTCTGGTTCGAGGGCAAGGATGTCAGCCGCCTGCCCGCGTATGTCAAAGCCGAGATGGGGCTGACCCTGGTGCCGGAGGGGCGCCAGTTGTTCACCGACATGACCGTGGAAGAAAACCTGGAAATGGGCGCGACCAACCGCCGCGCGCGTCCCAAGATGAAGCAGAACCTGGAAAAGGTTTTCACCATGTTCCCCCGGCTGAAGGAGCGCCGCGCCCAGAAGTCGGGCACGATGAGCGGCGGCGAACAGCAGATGCTGGCCGTGGGTCGCGGCATCATGGCCGACCCGGTCGTGTTGATGGTGGACGAGCTTTCCCTCGGCCTGGCGCCGGTGCTGACCCTAAACCTGTTCCAGAGCATGCGCCAACTGCGCGAGGCCGGTATCACCGTCCTGCTGGTCGAACAGAACGTGCAAATGGCCCTGGCGATCAGCGATTACGGCTACGTGCTGGCCGAGGGCAAGATCGAGATGGAAGGGCCGGCCCGACAATTAGCCAAGAACGAACACATCCGCGCCACCTATTTGGGCCTGTGAACCCAACAATCGAACGCAGTCCGGCGCCTTTTTCTTGATGATACCCAGGAGGCACTCATGCTAGTTGGTGAACGCATGTCGCACCCCCCCATCACAATTCCGCCCGAAATGAGCATCCACGATGCGCTTGCTCTCCTCAAGAAGGAACGCATCCGCCGCGCTCCGGTAACCAGGGGCGACAAGATGGTCGGAATCGTTTCGGACAAAGACCTGTTGAACGCTTCGCCCTCGCCGGCCACCTCCCTGAGCGTTTGGGAGATGAACTA
>JAYRVL010000469.1:0-5097 GCA_041918575.1 Anaerolineae bacterium
GAATGGGTCGAAGAGCAGCTCGGTCAGCGCGCCGCCCTGGATGTTGAGGCTGTAGCGTAGGACGGAGCGCAGATAGCCGGCGTCGAAGGCGCGCCAGTGCAGGCGCAGACCGGGCGCCAGGCGCAGCGTCATCAGAGCGTTGAACGTGCCCGCAGCCAGGGCCAGCGCCAGGCTGAGCAGGGCCATGCCGATCAGCCCGCCGCCCAGGGCCAGGACAACCACGATGCCCAGGTAGAGGCCAATCCCGTTCACCAACGCGGTCAGGTTGGTCAGGTCCATGCGCTGCAAACCCTGCAAGGTCGAGTTGAACGCGCCCAGGGTCAGGTTGGCGGCAAAGGTGAAGGCGGCAATGCCGATGACGGCGGCAATTTCCTGCATGAGCGCCGGGGAGATGTGCGGCGCCAGGCCCGCCAGGAAGTTGCGGCCCAGCAGCAGGAGGGCTGCCAGGCTCAATCCTATCACGAGGTAGAAGAAGAAGACGGTGTTGAGCGCCGTGTTCAGGCGCTGCCACTCCTGATGCGCTGCAAATTCGGCCACGACCTTGGTCAGGGCCAGGCCCATGCCAAAATCGGCCAGTTGGGTGTACGACGTGAAGAGCGCCACGATGGCCCACACGCCAAAGCGTTCGTCGCCGAGTTTGCCCAACATGAACGGAACCACGAGCAGGGGCAGTGGGAGCAGGACGACGAAACGCAACACGCTGAAGAGTGAGTTGCGCGCCATGCGGGTAGCCTGTGGGCTGAGTGCTTCGGACACGGATTAAGAAGATGCTCCTGCTTCGGCGGTGGGGGCAAGGGCAGGTGCGTGTTCTCCAGGGCGGGATGACTCAGTCTCGCGATGTTGGCGATACCAGTCAATGGTGCGCTGCAGGCCTTCGGCAAAGGATGTGCCGGCCCGGAAGCCAAACTGTTCTTCGGCGCGGCGGGTGTCCAGCTTGCGCCGCGGTTGACCGTTGGGCTTGGTGGTGTCCCAGGTGATGTGGCCATCGAAGCCAACCAGGTCGGCAATCAAATGCACCAGGTCACGGATGCTGATTTCCATGGCCGAACCGATGTTGACCGGCGCGCTGGCGTTGTAATGTTCGGCCGCCAGCAGGATGCCGTGTGCGGCGTCGTCCACATACAGGAATTCACGAGTGGGCGATCCATCTCCCCATACTACGATGTGCTCATCGCCCCGCTCCTGCGCTTCGACGCACTTGCGAATCAGGGCTGGGATGACGTGCGAGGTTTCCAGGTCGAAGTTGTCGCCCGGTCCGTACAGGTTGACCGGCAGCAGGAACACGGAATTGAAACCGTACTGGTCGCGATAGGCCTGCGACTGCACGAGGAGCATTTTCTTGGCCAGGCCGTAGGGCGCGTTGGTTTCTTCAGGATAGCCGGACCAGAGATCATCTTCGTGGAAAGGCACCGGGGTGAACTTGGGATAGGCGCACACCGTGCCGATGGCAACCAGTTTTTCCACGCCGGATCGCCACGCTTCGTGTAGCAGTTGGGCGCCCATCATCAGGTTGTCGTAGAAGAATTCTGCCGGATGCTCCCGATTGGCGCCGATGCCGCCCACGCGCGCGGCCAGGTGAATGACGATGTCCGGGCGACTGTCAGCCAGCGCCCGCTGCACGTTTGCCAGGTGGCGCAGGTCGTAGTCATGACTGCGCGGCACGAATACCGCGGCCGCGTTCAGGTTGCGCAGTTGGCGCACGATGACCGATCCCAGGAATCCGGATCCGCCGGTGACCAGGACGCGACGGCTGGACCAAAAGCTCATAAACGTATTTTCCTTTCCAATCGTAATCGTGACTGCTTCGGCCCGAATTGATTCGGCGGCTTCGTCAGCGCCCTGCGCTGACCGGTGCAATCTGGATGCGTTCGATCAACGCGTTGCGGTCGCCGTCGCCACCCTTGTCAATGACGTCCTGCAAATAGACATCATTGTTGAAGATCAGCGTCAACAACTGCATGCCGGCGCGGTCAGCCACGATCTGCAGGGTGCGGGTTTCCCAACGGCCGTCGTCCGCGTTGAAGACGATCTGGCCGCGCTGCACGTTGCTGAGCTGCACGTCAATGATGACGGGGCCGGGCCGATCGTTTTGACCCAGGACCGACAGGCGGTAGACGCCGGGTTTGGGCAGCAGCACATTGAGGGTGACGATTGGCCCGGCGCCTGGCCGCATGGCCGCTTGATGCTCGCCCTCCTGAATCAATTGCGTGCCCTCCATCAGGCTTCCTTGGTCCGGCGTCCAGGCCAGGTCTGGGTCGGCGTAAAGCACGTTGCCGTAGATGCGCAGCGTCTGCACGTAGAGATCACGGTTGCTCGTGTTGCGCAGGCGCAGCATGACCGTGCCCGCGTCGTGTGTGATGCCGATGAAACGCGATCCGGTCTGCAGATCGAACGTCAGGTCTTCGAGCAGATTGCCGTCTATTTCCAGGGCCAGGTTGTTGCCCAAGCGCGCGCCGCGACCGCCAATCTCCAGCACGTAGTTGCCGTTGCCGAGAAAGACTAGCGGGAAGGTGATCTCATTGTCCGGGCTAAAGACCAGGGTGAACACGCCTTCGACGCGCTCCAGCCGCGGCTGGTTGGCCGCGTTGCTGCGCAGCAGATCATCGAAATTGAGGTCAATCAACGTGTCGCCGCGGTTGATCGCGGCGGGGATCTTGGTCAGGCTCACCGTTTCCACGAGGGCGTTGCGGTCGCCATCCTGACCGGCGTCCACCAGTTGTTGATCGTAGGCGTCGGCAACGAAGTCGAGCGCCAGGCGATGAAAGCCGGGCAGCCCCACCGTGAAGAGCAGTGATTGCTCACTCCAACTGCCGTCGTTGGCCGGGTAACTCAGCACGCCAATCTGCGCGCCGTCGAGCATGACCGCCAGGTCAACCGGGCCGGGCTGATCGTTCTGCGCCCGCGCCGAGAGTTGGTAGCCGCCGGCCGTGGCAAAGGCCAGGTCCATGCTGACGACTGGGCCGGCCGCCGGTCGCATGATGGCCCGCACGTCGCCCGCTTGTTCGACAGCCGTGCCCGGCGGCATCATTTCGGTGGCGTCGGCCATGAAGAAAGTCGCCTGATTGCCGACAGCAACGACCGGCGCGGCGAGGTTGGACACCGTCAGGAAATCAACGACCGCGTTACGATCGCCATCTTCTTTGTTGGCTACCAGGGCTGTGTCGTACAGGTCATTGGTGAAGACAAGGCGCAGCCGGTGGTAGCCGACCGCGCCAACCGGCAACCGCACCGAACGCAGCGACCAGGTGTAGTCGTTGCGGCCATAGTCCAGGGTTCGCTCCAGCGGTTTGCCGTCCAATTCGGCCCGAAGCTGCACCGGACCGGGGCGATCGTGCAGGGCATCCACATTCAGGGTGTAATTGCCGGTGCTGCTGAACCAGAGGCCGGCTTCGATCACCGCGCCGGCGCCGGCGCTCACGGCAACGGGACGATTGCTCATGCGCTGCATTCGCGCATTCTCGCCCACCACGAATGGGTTCGCCTCGATGCGCAGATCGGTCTTGTCGGGCTGCACGTAGGTCAGTTTCAGGTTGATCTCCTGCAGACACAACTGCCCGGGTTCCACTGCGGCCGGCGGAGTCAACATGATTTCATGTTCGCCCACGCTCAGGCGGCTGAGCATGCGGGTTGTCTGCGAAAGCTCCCTGCTGGAGGCGATTTGCCCCAGGAAGCGATCGTCCAGCGTCACCGGCAGCGGCTGGGTGATGCCCTTGCTCGATGTCACCAGCTCAAGCACATAGTCCGCGGCGTTTTCCACGGTGACGGTGAAAGTCACCGACCGGGAATCGAGCCAACGACCGTCCGCGCCGGTCGTCGTAAGGCAGGCGGTCAAGGTCTCAGTGGCCGTAATGGGCGCGGCGTTGGTCAACTCGCTGACACCCAGGCTGATCTGGGTGCTGTCGCGATAGACCCAGTTCTGGCGTTCCTCCAGGGTTACATAATCCAAGTCCGCCAACGCGGCCTCGATGTAGGCGTCTGCGGTGGCGCCCACGGTCAGGGTATGCAGGCCGGCGCTGGCAACGTTGACCGGCACGGTGACAATCTGCCAGCCCTGGTTGACCGGCGAAGCGAGAACGCCGACAGCCTGACGGTCGAGCACCACCGACCACTTGGGAGCGCCGATGCGCGCGTTCAAGCGGCCGACCAGTGTCAGCAGGTAATCGCCGGGCTGGCTGGCCCACAAGGAGACCTGGGCGATGATGCCAAACCCCTGGGCGCGCACGAACGCGCCGCCGCTGACTTCGGCCTGTTGATAGACAAAACCGTTATCGGTGGCGAAGTCCTCGGCCTCGATCTGAACAGGTTCACCGGCCTGCCCGGGAATGGCCGCGGCAAAGGCCAGACTCAAGGCGCCGCTGAGCGCGGCCGGGGGGGGGCTGCACGGCCATCAACTCAATGGTGGTCACCTCGGTGCGTGTGATAGACGCCTGAACATAGTTGGGCGCCTGCACTCCGGACGGATCGAAACTGCCCTGATCCTGGCCGCCCACGTATACGTCGAAGCGCTGAGAAGTAGAGGCATCGAACGTCGTCATGCCGACGATCAGGCTGCGGCCGGCCAACGTGGCTCGCTGCGCGGTCAAGCGGGTCCGTCCGGCCGCCCATTCGAATGGCGCCTGGCTGTTGAGGGTTGGTGCAGTCTCCAGCAAGTAGATCTGGGCGCCGACCACCTCTACGCGGGCCTTCAGGTTGGGAAACCAGGCGCGAACTTCCCTGAAACCCCCACGACCGGTCTGATCAACAATCCACACGCGTTTATGATTGTCGAACACGGACTGCAACTGAGCGGCTGACAGGTCAGAGAAGGACTGCACGAAGCTGCCAAACTCGTGGGGCTTGACCATGTGACGGAAATAGTAAACGAACGGTCCCCAATCACGATCGCGGGCGGTGGCAAAAATGACTGCGTCATCCTTGCGTAGATCAGCCTGCATGAATTGGATGACGCCGCGCCAGTTCAAACGATCCTGCTGCCCATAATAGCCCAGAACGGGCCGTGTGTTGATGAGCAGAAGCAGGAGGGTCAGCCCTGTCACCAGCGCGGCGGCGGGAAGCGGGGTCTGGAAAAGGGGCGGGCGCAGGAAGAGGGGGCGCAGC
>JAYRVL010000470.1:0-1623 GCA_041918575.1 Anaerolineae bacterium
GGCTGGAAGTCGAAGCGCGCCTGCTCGCGATTGAACACCGAGGCCCCGATGATGTCGGCCGGCAGCAGGTCGCTGGTGAACTGGATGCGCGAGAACTGCAGGCCGAGCAGTCGGGCCAGCGTGTGGGCCAGCGTGGTCTTGCCCATGCCCGGCAAGTCTTCGATCAACAGGTGTCCGTTGGCCAGCAGGCAGGCAATGGCCAGGCGAATCTCGGTGTCCTTGCCGAGGATGATCTGGCTGGCTTGCTTGAGTAAGGCCGCGAAGGGCTGCGAGCGGACGGCCAGGGTTGAAAGTGGGTTTTTGAGCATCATGGGTTTCCAATGTTCCAATTCAATCCGATTCTAATGCTTGAAGCGCCGGAGGTAATGGGACGATAATGCCATTTCGACGTGCGCCGTTTTGTGCGCCGCATCGCAGAGAGAGAACAAGTGACGACCACTGCCTTCATCACCCATCGCGACTGTCAGTTGCACGATATGGGGTCGCATCACCCGGAATGCCCGCAGCGTTTGACCGCCATCAACGATCACCTGATCGCCCAGGGAATCGACGCTTACTTCACCTACTACGACGCGCCGCTAGCCACTTTCGAGCAATTGCTGCGCGTTCACCCGGCATCGCATCTTGAGCGCATCAAGCGCGCCTCACCGGAACTGGGCGTGGTCCACCTGGACCCGGATACCGCGATGAATCCGCATACTTGGCAGGCTGCTTTGCGCGCTGCAGGTGCTGGCTGCATGGCGGTTGATCTGGTGATGAAAAAAGAAGTTGAAAATGCCTTCTGCGCAGTTCGCCCGCCTGGTCACCACTGCGAGAAAGCCACGCCGATGGGTTTCTGCTTCTTCAATAATATCGGCGTTGCCGCGCGTCATGCCCTGAAGGCGCACGGCCTTGAGCGCGTTGCCATCATCGACTTTGACGTGCACCACGGCAACGGCACTGAAGACTGCTTTGCAGGCGACGAGCAGGTGCTGATGTGCAGCATCTTCCAGCATCCTTTCTACCCGTACAGCGGCGCTGACAAGCCGGCCGCCAACATGTGCAATGTGCCGCTCGCCTCAGGCTGTGGCGGCGAAGAATTCCGCGATGCGGTGATGCAGGTATGGACGCCACGCCTCAAGGAGTTCAAACCGCAGATGATCTTCATTTCCGCCGGTTTTGACGCCCACTACGAAGACGACATGGGCGGTCTGAAACTGGTCGAGAAAGACTTCGCCTGGTGTACCGAGCACTTGAAAAAACTGGCGGCCGAAATGTGCGAAAAGCGCATCGTTTCCATGCTGGAAGGCGGCTACGTGATGACCTCACTGGCCCGTAGCGTGGGGGCGCATCTACGGGTTCTGGCAGACCTGTAGTGCCTGCCTCTGGGTTTTAGGTAGTAAGTTCTGATTTCTTTAGAAAAAGAACCGGGTGGGGTAAAATCCCGTCCTCTTTTTCATGTTTCCAACGTTTAACCGGACAAATCCATGGCGTTGATTGTTCAAAAATACGGTGGCACGTCGGTCGGTAACCCCGAACGCATCAAAAATGTCGCTAAACGAGTTGCCAAATTCCAGGCGCAGGGTCATCAGGTTGTGGTCGTCGTTTCCGCCATGAGCGGCGAGACCAACAAGCTGATTGCAC
>JAYRVL010000471.1:0-7366 GCA_041918575.1 Anaerolineae bacterium
CGCCCACGCGCACCCCAACCCTCACGCCCACGCGCACCCCAACCCTCACGCCCACGCGCACCCCAACCCTCACGCCCACGCGCACCCCAACCCCGATCAGCATCGTTCTTTTGCCTGCGGCCGATGCCTACATCTCGTCGGTTTTGCCCGCCAGTAATTTTGGCGCGGCCAGTGTTCTCTACGTGGGCAGCCAGACGACCAACGCGGTCAGTCGCGGCCTCTTTCGCTTCACCCTGGGCGCCATTCCCTCCGGCGCGACCATTCTTGACGCCAGGTTCAAAGCGGCGTTGATAAGCGCCTCGACCGCGCCGGCGATCTTGAACATCGAACTGAAGCGGATCAACACCGCCTGGCTGGAATCGAGCGTCACCTGGAACAGCGGGCTGGGCTACACCGGCGCCGGCAACATCCTTGGCGTCAACAGCACGCCCGGAATTTACACCTGGGATGTCACCAGCCTCGTGCAGTGGTGGGTCAACGGCAATGCGAATCATGGTCTGGCCCTGGTCAGCGTCAGCGAAGGAACCTTTGGTTGGCGCGGCTTTGCCAGTCGCGAAGCCAGCCCGCCGCCGCAAATGGTGATCGTGTATCGGCCCTAGCCAAAACTGGGGCAAACTCAATGTCGGCAATGGTCGTATGCCGGCGTTGAGTGATCGAACGGCGGACAAAAGAACGAGCGCCGCGGATGTCAGTAAGGCCCACAGGGCCATGACCAACGTCAGATACAACGTCAGATACAAGGAGATACGACTATGAAGACCAACCTGTTTGTCCGTGTAGCATCCGCCATTGTTTTGGTGGCTGCGTTGACGGTCGCCGTGCTGCCAGCCGGCGCCAGCAGTGAACTGCCGACCCCCACGTTATCAGCCGCTGCGCAACCCGCGCTGGCCGATTCTCTCCGCGGCGTAGACTGCGCCACTCTGCCCGCTGGGGTCGCAGCGCCTAACGCCTGCAATCTCAATCAGATGCAGTGGCTTTGGAACGCGCAGCATCGCTTCGGCGCCGCCATGCGTCTGAGCCAGACCTTCAAGGTGACGCTGCAATCTCGTCTGTGCAAGATCGAAGTGCGCATGCACAAGTATGCGCCCACGCCGCCGGCCAACGCCGTTACCCTGTCGGTCTTCACGCCGGCTGGCGCGCTGGTAGATAGCGCCACGATTGCCGGCGGCGCGATCCCGGCCGGCGCCAGCACCCAGATCTTCAACATGGGCTGCAACGGCCTGGCTGTCAATCCGGGAGTGGTTTACCGTATGGTGCTCTCTTCGCCGACCAGCGCAACCGGCGCCTACGCCTGGTACAAACAGGTCGGCAACCCCTACCCCAACGGTCAAGGTGAAGCCAACGCCGGCGCTGGCTGGGTGGCTATCGGCGCCGACTTCGCCTTCAAGGTCTTCCTCTGCAACTGAGCGGCCATTCACCCCCGCCTCCCTGACCCGCAAAAAATACGGCGTCCCCACAGCGCCGGTTTTTTTTCGGGGCATGAATCGGCGTCCACACTTGTGAGCACGATCCACTCTTGGCCGAACCCGAAATTCCTGACCGCAAACGTTCGATCTTGCGTTTCCAGGCTATCTGACGTATAATCAAGCCATCCCAAGTTTTCGATCTCTATCCTTCGGGGCGGCATCCTATGCCTGTTGCTCTCACCACGCGCCGGCGTGTCTGGCGATGCGACCGTTCTTCTCGGCTCCACAACATAGCAGCGTTTTCCTGGCCGTTATGCAACATTTGCATAACGGTTTTTGATTTCTCGTAAGTCCGGTTAGGCGCAGCGGCCCGCCTGGCCGCTGTCAAATCATTGTCTCTACCAACGAGGAGGTGGGTATGGGTTTCATGGGTGGTTACACGAACCGTGTAGCATGGGTGGATTTGACCGCCGGTAAGGTGGACTATCGGCCGATCGCAGAGGATGATGCACTCAAGTATGTCGGCGGGCGCGGCCTGGGCGTGAAGTACGTCTTCGACAACGGGCCGCAGGTGGAGCCTTTGTCGCCGGACAATATCCTGTGCTTCATGAACGGTCCGCTGACCGGCACCGACGCCAACATGAGCGGCCGCATGGCCGTTGTTACCAAGTCGCCGCTGACCGGCACCATCACCGATTCGCATCATGGCGGCTGGTCGGCTGCGCGCCTCAAGTGGGCCGGTTTCGACGGCCTGGTCTTCGAAGGCGCGGCGGCCACGCCGGTCTACGCATATGTGGAAAACGGCGAGGTGACGCTGCACGACGCCAGCGACCTGTGGGGTAAGGGCGTGCATGAGACGGTCAAGATCATGCGGGATCGCTACGGCGATCCGAAGACCCTGAGTGTGATTGCCATTGGGCCGGCCGGCGAGAACCTGGTCAGGTTTGGCTGCTGGATCAACGAGAATGATCGCGCCTCCGGCCGCGGCGGCACCGGCTGCGTGGGCGGCAGCAAGCGCCTGAAGGCCATTGTCATCCGCGGCAAATACCAGGATCGGCCGCGCCCTGCGGACAAAGAAGCCTGGAAGGGCGCGCATGACCGCGCGCTGGCAACGATCATGGACGAGAAGAACGTCACCAGCCCGCGCAAGGGCGGCCTTTCGGTCTATGGCACCAACGTGCTGATGAACATCACCAACACGATGGGCGCGCTGCCAACGGCCAACAGCAAATTCACCTCTTTCGGCGAAAATGGCGAACTGATCAGCGGCGAGTGGGTCAAGGAGCACATCCTGGTGAATGACCCCACCTGCCATGCGTGCCCGGTGGCCTGCAAGAAGGAAGTGGAGATCACCAGTGGCGCCTGGGCTGGGCTGCACATGGAGAGCCTGGAATACGAACCGGCCTGGTCCATGGGCGCCAACTGCGGCAACAACGACGCGGCCGGTGTGGCGCAGATGATTGACCTGTGCAACGACTTCGGCATGGACGCCATCGAGTCCGGGCATCCGCTTTCGGTCTTCATGGAAGCCTCCGAGCGCGGCTACACCAACGGGGATGGCCGGTTGGCCTGGGGTGACGTGGCCGGCATGGCGGAATGGGCGCGCAAGATCGCTTATCGTGATGGCCTCGGCAATGTCATGGCCGATGGGACCGACGCCATTGCAGCCTACTTCGGCCACCCAGAGTTGGCCATGACCTGCAAGGGCCAGGGCATCCCGGCCTACGATCCGCGCGGCCTCAAGGGTATGGGTATTGGCTATGCCACCAGCAACCGCGGCGCCTGCCATCTGCGCGGCTACACGCCGGCCGTGGAGTTGGGCCTGATTTCGTGGAAGATGGACCCGCTGGCCTGGGAAGGCAAGGGCGACATGGTGCGCATCCTGCAAGACCTCTTCGCCTTCATGGACAGCCTGGATGTGTGCAAGTTCTCCTCCTTTGCCGAGGGCGCCGAGGAATATGCGATGCAGTACAGCGCCTTCACCGGTCGGACAATTACCGCGGACGATGTGCTCAAGACGGGCGAGCGCATCTATAACCTGGAGCGCTACTACAACAACCTGAACGGTTTCCGCGAGGGCAGCGACACCCTGCCGGCGCGCTTCACGCATGAGCCGTCCACCATGCCCGGCTCCGAGGGCCATGTCTGTGAGCTGGATCTGATGCTGGCGGAATACTACAAGATGCGCGGCTGGGTCAACGGCGTAGCGCCGGAGGCCAAGCTGCAGGAACTGGGAATCCTCTAAGACTTCTGCCGCCTGCCGGCAGCAGCCATAAGAACGAACAGGGGCGCGTCAGCCGCAATGGCGAACGCGCCCCTGTGCTGTGTTTGGCGGCATTATGAACTTTCTTGATTCCGAACACTACGGCTATTATTCTCACAACCACACGTCAGTAGCCGCACCCCACTTCACTGCTGGCTCTTAAGTTGGATGATTTGGCTTACCCCCCCGCACGGATGAGTTTGCGGTCGAGGCGCGCCTTGAGTTCTGACATGATGTCAGCCTGGCCGGTCACTTCTATGCGGATCTCGCCGATGCGCAGGGAGCCGATCTGAAAGTCGGCCAGTTGGCTCAAGCGCACCTCCCAGCCTGGCCCCACCACGTGCTGCTCCGATTGCGCGGCGCCGCCCAATTCCACCAGGTATTCGCGCACCAGCCACAGGGGGATGCCGCGCAAGTCGCGTGTTTCTGTCACCATGCGCCGCCGCCTACGGCCGGGAAGACATTCAGCACGTCGTGCAGCGACAAAGGGGTGTCCATGCCCAACGGCAGGAAATGGGTGTCGCGGCCGTTGACGAAGACATGCACATGCAGATAGAGATTGCCGTCTGCGTCCAGCAGCTCCGATCGCATGACCGGGAAACGGGTCACGATGGCGTCCACCAGGCCGCGGATGGTCGCGCCCTCGCGCAGGTCAAAATTCACACTCTTGCCGCCGGCCATGGGGCGCAGGGTGGCGAAAAAATGTACCTTCATCGAGGCGTCCTCCGTTGACTTCAAATCACGCCGGTCTGACGCAGCCAGGCTTCTGTGCGCCGCATCCCTTCGGCCACATCAATCGCCGGCGCAAAGCCCAGTTCGCGCTGCGCCTTTGCGATGGCGAAGCGGCTGCTGTTTTGCAGATAGTGCAGCGACCAGCGCCCGGCCGCCTGCCGGCCCAGCAGTCGCCGCGCCCAACGGCCCGGCGGCGAAATCGCCAGCTTCCCCGCCCACGCCGGCACACTGGGCAGGCGGGAAATCCCCATCATGTGGGCATAATAGCCGTAGAATTCATGAAAAGGAATGGCCTGGCCGTCGCACAGGTTGTAGGTCTGACCGGCCGCCGCGGCCGCGGTCAGCGCCAGCAGTGTGCCCTGCACCACGTTGTCAATGTAGCCCAGATTGACCAGCCCGCGGCCGCCGGCCAGCAGGCGCAAACGCCCGGCCTTGATTTGCTCCACCGGGCCGACCGTCCAGGCTGCGCCGCGCGGGCCATAAGTGCTGGCCGGCCGCACGATGACCGTATCCAGCCCGGCCGCGGCCGCGCGGCGCACGGCCGCTTCCGCACGGATTTTGCTGTCCGGGTAGGCCTGCCCCACCAGGGGCGTCGCCGCGGTCTCGTCAATCAACGGGCTGTGGTTGACTCCGTACACCGCCACGCTGCTGAAGAAGATGACTCGCGCCACGCCGGCCGCGGCGGCGGCTTGCAGCACCGCTTCGGTACCGGTTACATTGACCGCCTCGCCCAGAGCCGGATCATCGGGGACGCCGGTCCAGGCCGCGGTATGCAGCACGGCCGCGCAGCCATCTATGGCCCGCGCCAGGGCCGCGGGGTCGTCCAGGCTGCCTTCGATCAAGCGAATGCCCTGGTCGGCCAGCCAGGCGCCGCGCGGCGCGGATCGCAGCAGGCCACGCACCTGCGCGCCGGCCTGCTGCAAATGTTCGCACAAATGACCGCCGATGAAGCCGCTGGCGCCTGTGACCAGGATCGCGGCGCCCGGCAAGGTGATGGCGCTCATGCGCGACGCTCCCCGGCCTGTCGTTGGCGCCGGCACACTCCTGGCCACGCCGACGCTGTGCGCCGGCGCTGATCTGCCCTGGCATTCAGGCAGCCCCATCCTATTTCCTGCAAAGTGGCTGGCGGTTTGATCTGATTCATGCTGTCCTTGCACCTGTGGGATGACGATCGTTCGTTGGGCGATTATATCATCCTGTTCCCAACTTTGCCAGCCGGGCCGCTTGTCGTCTGGCGTGAATGATGTTATCATTCGATCATGACAACGACATCAACTGCGCCCAGACGCCAGTCCACACCGCCGCTGCCCCGGCGGCGTGCATCCCTGCGTGGGCGGATACCGCCTCGCCGACGCCCCAGCATCGTGCTTTTCTTTGGTCTCTGCCTGGGATTGAGCGCCCTGCTGCTGCTGACCGCCATCACCGCCGTGCAGCTCCGCTTTGCCAACCGCATCTTTGCCGGGGTGCGCGTGGCTGGCGTGGATCTGAGCGAGCTGACGCGCGAACAGGCCGCGGCGCGGCTGCAGGAACAGTTGTCTCTATTTCAAGGCCCAACCATTTTCTTGCGCTACGCGGGTCAGGTCTGGCCGCTGACCAGCGCCGACTTAGGCGTACAGGTAGATGTGCAGGCTACGTCCCAGGCCGCGTTCGGACTGGGACGCCGGGCCAACCCGCTCGACGCGCTGACCGCCCAATGGCAGCTTGCGTCCGCGGGCGCCAACCTGGCGCCTGTGCTGACCGCGGGCGAAGTGCAGGCGGCTGATCTCCTGCAGCGCGTAGCCCAGGCTATTGATCGGCCGGCGCGCGACGCCACCGTGACGATCCAGGGGCTGCAAGTCCTGACGACTGCGGCCCAAACCGGCCGCGATACCGATTTGCAAGCGACCTGGGCCGCGGTGCAGGCGCAGTTGGCGCGCGGTGGATCAGGCACGGTTGACGTGGTGGTGCATGAGCTGCCGCCGCTGGTGAGCGACGTCGAGTCTGTGGCAGAGCAGGCGCGGCGCCTGCTGCGCACACCGCTGTTGTTGTCCTATCCAGGCAACGCAGCGGAGGGTGAAGCGCCGCAGCAGTTTGCGCTCGACCCGGTGCAGTTGGCCGGCTGGCTGCACATCATTCCTCAACCTGCGGCGTCCGGCGGCATCAGCTTGACGCTGCAGGTGGATGAGAGCCGCCTGGCTGCCTATGTCGAAACCCTGGCCGCCAGCCTGGCGCGCGCGACCATTGACGCACGCCTTCATTTCAATCCAATTGTCAATCCGAGTGACCCGACCGCCGGGCAGTTGAGCGTCTTGTCCCCCAGCCAACCCGGCCGTGTGTTGGACGTGGCTGAAACGGTGACGCGCACGCTGGCCGCGCTCAGCACGGGCCGCGCTCAGATTGATCTCCCTTTGCAGGTGGTCAAGCCGGCCGTGGATATGCGCGACCTGGAGCAGATGGGCATTCGTGAACTGATCGCCAGCGGGGCCACCACATTCAAAGGCTCCAGCGCCGCCCGTGTCGCCAACATCGTACAGGGCGCCCGCCAGTTCGAAGGAGTCGTTGTACCGCCCAATGGCATCTTCTCTTTCAATCGCATCGTGGGCGATGTGTCGGCTGCCAACGGCTACGAGGATTCGCTGGTTATCTGGGGAGATCGCACCGCGGTGGGCATCGGCGGCGGCATCTGCCAGGTCTCGACCACGGTCTTTCGGGCGGCGTTTTGGGCCGGTATGCCCATCATCGAACGTTGGGCGCATGGATACGTGGTCAGTTGGTATGGAGAGCCAGGGATGGATGCGACCATCTTCACGCCGAATGTGGATTTTCGTTTTCGTAACGACACCGGCGCCTACGTGTTGATCCAACCGGAACTAGATTTGACGCAGGGACGGCTGACTTTCAACTTCTACGGAACGAAACCCAGCCGCACGGTGGAGCGGATTGGGCCTGAGATCAGCAATGTGCGCCAACCCGAGCCGCCGCTCTA
>JAYRVL010000472.1:0-2736 GCA_041918575.1 Anaerolineae bacterium
GCGGCGACACGGCGCATTCCGAGGCAGGGTGCGACTTCTCTGCGCTCTCTGCGACCGCTGCGGTGAAAAATGCGGTTACGCCTTAGAATTGGCGGCGGTGACGCAGGAATTCCAAATGTGACCGGAATCGAGGCTTTAGCTGGTGCAGTTTGCGGCTTTGCTGGCCAAGAAACCGGCTGAAGCCTCCAATCCAGGTCCGATCAACGCCTACATTTGACCTTATTTCGACCTTATTTCGACCTTATTTTGACCTTATTTTGACCTTATTTGGAATTCCTGCGCCGGCGGTCGTTTACTGACAGAACACTTGTGATACACTGCCGGCGAGCAGCGGCATGTCCGATGGAGCGCATAAAGGAGCACTGGAGATCATGCAACGTAGCCGAAAATCTGTTTTACGTCCTTTCGTGACGGCTGCTATCATTGTGTTTGTGATCGTGGTGTACGCCTACGGTTTTCAGGTCACCCAGGTCAACCTGGAAGAGACGGCCAAGCCACAGCGCCAGCAGCAGTTGGTGCGCATCATCCGGGCGCTGGCGCAGCCTGATCTGCTGACCTACCAGCAGGAAGTCACCAAGGCACAGGCGCCTGTTCTGATCCCCTGCCCTGCGACGCTGCCGACCGCGCCGGCCGCGGGCAACGGGCCGAGTCTTACGCTCTCCAAACCGTGCGCAAACGGAGGTGAACAGATCACCATCGTCGGGAGCGGCTTTCCAGCCAATGCCGATGTCGCGGTGCGCTTCCGGCCTGAGAGTCTGGCCACCCTGCCGGGCATTTCGGTCAGGACCGACGCCAAAGGCGCGTTCAGCACGA
Organism: Anaerolineae bacterium; assembly: GCA_041918575.1. GTDB lineage: Bacteria > Chloroflexota > Anaerolineae > SSC4 > Amarolineaceae > Amarolinea. Next base: position 814 of record JAYRVL010000472.1, read on the forward strand.
CCTTTACCCTGCCACGCAATCGCGAGGCTGCGGTGGCTCAAAATATGGAGGCCGAATACAAACGCAACATCGGCCGCCCAGCCTTGTCAGATACGTCGCGTGAGACCTGGAACAAGATCATCGAGACGATCTTCATGGCGCTGCTGGCAACCACCCTCGGCACGGCGCTGGCGTTTCCCATCGGTTTCCTGGCGGCCGGCAACCTGATGCGGCCGGTCACTTCCCCGTTCACCGCCATCATGCTCTCGCTGTTGACCTTGCCGCTGGGGTATTATGTCGGTTCCATGGTGGGCGGCCAGCTTGGCCAGATTGGCGTTAGCCTGGGCGGCGCCAACGGCCTGGTGGGCGTAGGCGCGCTGGCTGCCATGAGCGTGGCGATGTTCATCGCGCTGCGCTTTGGCGTGGGCGGCGCTGAGGATGACAGCCCTACCGGCGCGCGCCGCGTGGGGCGCCTGGCCGGCCTGCTCGCTGCCAGTTTGTTCCTATTCGTCAACCTGGGCTTGTTAGCCATGCTCAGCCAGCGCCTGGGCGACTTCCTCTCCACGCGCATCGGCGGCCTGGGCTTCCTGGCCCTGTTCCTGTCCAACCTGGCGCAGGTGCTGGAACTCCTGCTGCCGCTGCTCGGCGCCGCGGCGGGCATTGCCATCGTCAGCGCCCTGACCGGCCCCCTGGGCGCCAAGATCTTGCCCGGCCTGGCCCACGCGCCGCGCAAGGTCATTGCCGTTGTCCTGGCTGCCTTGAACGGCGCGCTCTACGCCAGCCTGCTCGGCGCCGGTATCGGCTGGCTTTACCAACTGGAAAACCGAGTCAGTTACCTGGTCATCCCGGCCATCGCCGGCGCGCTGATTGGCCTGCTCGTGGGCCTGCGCGCGGATGTCGAATCTCCCACCCCGATCGGCTCCGCGGTCTATCTGCTCACGCGCACCGTGCTCAACGCGCTGCGCGCCATCGAACCGCTCATCATGGTCATCGTCTTCGCGGTGTGGGTTGGCATCGGGCCGTTTGCCGGCGTACTGGCGTTGTGCCTGCACACCATCGCCTCCCTGGGCAAGCTCTACTCCGAACAGGTCGAAAGCATCCAGGAAGGCCCGCTGGAGGCGATCACCGCCACCGGCGCGACGCGGGTGCAAACGATCGTCTATGCCGTCATTCCGCAGGTGGTTCCGCCCTACATCTCGTTCACCCTCTACCGTTGGGACATCAACGTGCGTATGAGCACCATCATTGGCTTTGCCGGCGGCGGCGGCATTGGCTTCCTGCTGCAGCAGAACATCAACCTCCTGCAATACCGGCAGGCCAGCGTGCAGATGCTCGCCATCGCGGTGGTGGTGGCCTCGCTCGACTATCTGAGCGCGGCCATTCGCGAGCATTACGTGTGATTCCAGACGGGTAGTACCTTTCTCCTATCCCATTTTGCGCTGCTCCTGGCGCGCCGTTGATTCACATCTGGCGTCTTGAGTTACGTCAGATTCGCCTTGTGAACCAATGTCACGTGAGGAGCAGCCATGTCCCATTTCAATCACCGCGCAATCCGCATGCTCTTCCCCCTCGTTTTGACCCTCGCTTTACTCCCCTGGCAACCCGCCCCGGCCCAGGCCGCGCCTTCTCCAGCCGGCGCACCAAACGTCTATGCCCAAATTCTCGCCCCAGCGCCCGGCGCCACGCTCAACGGCCAGATCACCATCATGGGCATTGCGTCCGCGCTGGAGTTCGACCACTATGAAATTTACCTCACGCCGGCCAACAGCCTGACCGGCGCCCTGATCGCGCAGGGGCGCGACGCAGTGCGGCGCATGGGCGCGCTCGCCACCTGGAACAGCGCCCAGGTTCCCAACGGTCAGTACGATCTGCATTTACTGGTGCTCAAGGCCAATCGCACCTATACCGACAGCACAGTGCGCGGTTTGACCATCAGCAATGCGA
>JAYRVL010000473.1:0-3711 GCA_041918575.1 Anaerolineae bacterium
CAGCGCAAGATCAAGATCGAACCGGCCGCGGCGCAGGCTTTGACCGAACTGGTGGGGCACAATCTGCGTCTGCTGGATCAGGAATTGAGCAAACTGGCAACTTACACCGCCAACGCCCGCGCCATCAGCGCGGCGGATGTCCGGCTGCTGGTGAGCGCGGCGCGCGAGCGCAGCGTGTTCGAGATGATAGAGGCCCTGGCAGGCGGCAATGGCAAGCAGGCCGCGACCCTGCTGCAAGGGCTGCTGGCGGCGGGGGAGCAGCCCTTGGGCATCCTGGGCATGATCGCCTGGCAGTTTCGCCTGCTGCTGCAGGTCAAAGAGCTGATGGACCAGGGCAAGAATCAGGAGGCGGCCGGCGCAATCCTGGGCCAGAAGCCCTTCACGATGAAGAAGGCCTGGCCCCAGGCCCAACGCTTCAGCCAGGCCACGCTGGAATGGGCGATGGAACGCCTGCTCGAAACCGACATTGCCATCAAGACCGGCCAGATGGAAGATCAGTTGGCGTTGACCATGCTCGTCGCCGAGTTGAGCCAGAGCCGTTAGCCGTCGGTTACGCCTCCGGCGCAAAAACACCCCCTGCCGCGTGACATACATGCCCACGCCGTAGGTCACGCCTCCGGCGTGACGGCGCCGTCTGTCGCAGAGCCTGCTTCTCTCATCCAACGCCGTCCGACCAGGAAGTCGGACCTACGGGAATGCTGGCGTCGTTTTGGCGGAACGATGACCGACCTGCGTGTGTGGTTGAATGTGTGAACCTCATAACCCCGCGGGGCGCCTTCATGCCCTCACGCGGTCGGGTTCGATGACCTGCAGGCTGGCGATGAGCAGCAGCCCCATGATTGCCGCCCACAGCCAGAAGGGCGCGCTGGCGCCTCCCCATTGAAAGATCACACCGCCGAGCAAGGGTGCCAGCGCATTGGCGCCGCTGAGAAACGCCGCGCTGATGCCCAGGATGCCGCCGCGCTCATTGTCGGCCACCCGTTTGGTGATCAGGCTGTTGATTGCAGGCTGCAGGACGCCGCCGCCGATGGAGGCCGGAATCATCGCCAGGAGCAGCCAGCCAAGCCCCAGCCAGCCCTTGTTGGCATCGGAGGGCAGAGCGATGGGCAGGTTGTAGGTGGGCGGCGTCTCGCCCGGCAGGCGTCGCGTACCGGCGTCGGTCGCGGTCAGCTCTTGCGTGACTGCAGCGGTGTTGTACCAGGGCGGCGGCTGGCGCGGCGTCAGCGCGGTGAGGGCCAGGCCCAGGGTGAGGGTTGCCAGGCCCAGGTAGATCAAGCGGCGGTCGCCCCAGCGCCGGCTCCAGCGGCCGATCAGACCGCCCTGCACAGCCACGACGATGATGCCCACGAACACGAAGATAACCGCATTGCCCGACGCGTTGAGACCCAGGCGGTTCAGGGTGAAGAGCGCCAGCATCTGCTCGAAGCCACCAAAAGCGATTTGTTGCGCAAAGATGAGCACCAGCAGCATGCCAACCTGGGGATGGCGTAGCGCCTCGAACATGGCCGCGAAGCCGAGCATGGGTTTGGACTTATCGGTGTTGCGCTTGTCCGGGCCGTGCGTTTCTTCCAGCAAAAACCAGGTGAGCAGGATCGAGATGGCGGAGAAGATGGCGGCGATGAAGGCCGGCACATGGTAGTTGTTGGCGCTGAGGGACAGCGAGACGAAGGCGATGATCGGTCCAACGACAAAACCGAGACCAAAGGCCGCGCCCAGCAGCCCCAGGCCCTGCGTGCGCGTCTTTTCGTTAGTCACATCGCTGATGACCGCCTGCGCGGTGGCGATGTTAGCGCCGGAGAGGCCGTCAATGATGCGGGAGGCGAACAGTAGCCAGAGCGAGTTGGCCGCGCCCAGCACCAGGAAGCCCACCAGGGTGCCGAGTTGGCTGATGAGCAGGATGGGCTTGCGGCCAAAGCGGTCCGACAGCCGGCCCAGGATGGGCGCGCCGATGAACTGCATCAGCGGATAGGCCGCGCCCAGCACGCCGATCAGCGCGGCGCTGGCCCCAAACGAGGTGGCGTAGAGGGGCAGCAGGGGGATGATGATCGTCAGGCCGAGCAGGTCAATCAAGACGATGATGAAGATAGGAAGGACTCTCTTGAAGTCCAGTCTGTCAGCGGCATCCGTGGAGACGGCCGCAGCAGTAGTGGCGCTCATGAATGAACCTTTGTGGTTATGAATTTCTAACCCGAAGTTGTCAGCCGCGGCGCGCGGCGCCATCGAAAAAGACATCAATCATCAAGTCAATGGCAGCAGCGGGCGTGCCCAGTTCGTGCTCGTGCGCCGGGTAGAAGAACGGGTACATCATCCCGAGCAAGAGCCAGGTGGTCACATGAATGTCCAGGGCGTGCAATTCCCCGCTGGCGATGCCGTTGCGCAGAATGGCCTCCACCTGGGCGATAAATTTGGTGTAATAAACCAGGCCGAAACGGGCGCGCGCCTCCTGGCTCAACTGCGGCATCTCCTGGCTGGCCAGGCGAATCAGCGCGCGCTGCTCCGGCGGCTGCGCAAAGATGGCAAGCATCAGGCTGCGCACCTGGCTGCGCGTAGACCCGCCGGCCTGCTGAATCTCCAGCAGCACGTGCTCGATAGTGTCCAGGTACGCGGTGAGGATCGCCAGCAGCAGGTCTTCCTTATCTCTGAAATGATAGTACAGACCAGCCTTGGACCCCCCCACCGCTTCGGCAATTTCACGCATGGAGATACGGTGGTAGCCCTGCGTGACGAACAGATGGGTCGCCTCCCTCAGAATGCGTTGTTGCATGAGGTCGGAGACCTCGTGCAACAACGTTAACCGAGCCGCAGCCACGGTCTCGCCACAGAGGAGAAGGGCCACGGGATGGACAGCAGCACCAGCACGATCGCCAGGCCAAAAAAGATGGCAATCTGGCGGAATTTGGCGCTGTCGCTGCCGGCCTTCTTGGCCCGTGCCCAGCCGATGTGCGCCAGGACGACGGCAATCAGCATGGCGAACAGGTGGTCAACGGCAAAGAAGCGACTACCGGACTGCGACATGGCGCCGCCCATGTCGCGCAGCGCGGCCAGGGTGATGGGGCTGTAGAAGAAGTAGAGCAGCAGGCCAATGAGCAACTGCGTGTCCATCGCGCTGGTGAAGATGATGCCCAGGCGCTTGTCGAGCGCGGTCCAAGCCTGGCCGCCTCGCAACCCGCCCAGGGCGCGGCCTACAGAGGCTAACGCCGCCAGCACGATGAGCCAACGAACAATCGAATGAAGCGTCAAAAGAACGCTGTACATAGAGGGTCACTCCTAAATGTTGTTGCGGCACAAGGGTCACACCCTCGCGCCTGACCGACCGGTCGGTCAGTTGAGTGAGATTATATTGAAACAACTGCCGCTGTCAAATCAGTCGGCCGCGGCGACAACTTGCCGATTTCACCGAGGGCGCTTAGAATACCGATTGAGGTTCCTATGTATACAACTGTCAACACTGGCCAGCGACCGTATTTCTTTTGGGACTACGAGATCACGGACGAAGAAGTCCGTGCCCTTCTTCGTGGTGGCACGCCGTTCGAAAAAGCCTGGATCATCAGCCGCATCCTGGGACACGCCAGTTGGGACGACATCTGGCGCTATCTGACAGTGGCCGACATCCGCGCAAACTTCGAGAACCTGCGCTTTCGGCGCCCCCAAGACCAGGAGTTATGGACCTACGCGCTGGAGAAGTGGACGAACCATGGATAACGCACACCG
>JAYRVL010000474.1:0-4505 GCA_041918575.1 Anaerolineae bacterium
GGTTTTGTACTGTTCGAGAAAGCGCGGCTGCTGCGCACGGGCAAAGGCCAGCGCGGCTTCACGTCTGGTGGTCATGCGTTGCCATCCTTGTGATTGGGCGCCGCGGCGGCTGCGCCTGAAGATTGGCCCTCGGTCAGCTTGTCCAGGAGAGTGACCATGTCGGTCAGCACTGCGAAGGTGTCTTCCACGGCCTGCGGGGTGGTCATGTCAACGCCGGCCAACTTGAGCGCGTCGAGCGGGTAGAGCGAGCTGCCGGCCTTGAGGAACGCGCGGTAGGCTGCGGCCGCGCCCGGTTCGCTGCGCAGAATGCGGCCGGCCAGGGCGTGCGCGGCTGAGATGCCGGTGGCGTACTGGTAAACGTAGTAGTCGGCGAACAGGTGCCCGAACGCGGCCCAGTTGATGCCCACGCGCTCGCGATCGAGCGCGACCTCGTCGCCGAAGCCCTCCGCGTACAGATCGGCCAGCAGGGCGATCATATCATCGGCGGTCACGCCGCGGCCGCGCTCCACGCGCTGATGGACTTCCAGCTCGAACTGCGCCAGCATCGGCATGATGAAGAAGTAGCGGAAGAAGTTCGACATGCCCTCTTCGATGACCGCGATCTTGAAGGCTGCGGAGTTGGGTTGGGCCAGCAGGTAGTCGCGCATCATGGCCTGGTGAAAATTGGAGGCGACTTCGGCTACGAACAGGGAGTAGTCGGAATAGACGAACGGCTGTTCCTGCCAGGTCAGGTACGACTGCATGGAATGGCCCATCTCGTGCGCGAGGGTGCTCACACTGAACAGGTCGTCGTGGTAGCTCATCAGGATGAAGGGAGGAGTGCCCTGTGCGCCGGTGGAAAAGGCGCCGCCCACCTTGCCCGCGTTCGGCAGCACATCTACCCAGCGGTCTTCCTGCGCGCCCCGGCGCAGAATCTGCACATAGTCATCGCCCAGCGGCTGCAGCGCGGCCGCGACGATGTCAACCGCCTGGTCATAGCCGATCTGCGTTTTTTCGCCGGTCAGGGGCGCCCAAATATCGTAGGGATGCAGAATCTCGACGCCCAGCGCCCGCCGACGCACGGCCCAGTAGCGGCGCCAGGTGGGAAGATGGCGGCGGAAAGTAGCAACCAGGTTGTGAAAGACCTCGACCGGCACATTGACATTGAACAGCGAGGCGGCCAGCGTTGAGCTGTGACGCCGCGCGCGCATGTCGAACACGTTCTGCTTGACCGACGTTTCCAGCGCAGTCGCCAGCGTGTTCTTGACCGACAGCAGACCGCTGGTCTGGCTTTCCCAGGCCGTGCGGCGCAGTTGGCGATCCGGATCGGTCAGGAGCTCGCCCAGGTTACTGAAGGTCACCTGCACCTGGCGGCCATCGGAGGCAATGGCCGGCGCCAGCTTCATCTCGGTGTTGCGCAGATGCTCCGCGGTGGATTCGGCGCCGGCAAACGGCTCGGCCAACAGGCCCAGGAGTTCCTCCACCTCGGCCGAGCGCACATGCGCCTGCTTGCGGAAGAGGTTGTCGAAGTAGTGCGCGTAGAGGGCCAGCGCCGGCTCCGTTTGCTGCCACGCGGTCAGGGTTTGCGCGCCCAGGCTGATCAGTTCGGGTTCGACGAAGGAGACGGCCGCGCGCGCCTGCCCCACCAGGCCGATGACCTGGCTGAAGGCGGCGCCCGCGGTTCGATCGGTCAGCTCCACGAAATGGGCCATGCTGGCGTAGGTGTACAGGCTGCCCACCTGGCGCATGACCCCTTCGACCGCGGCAAAGGCGTCCAGCAGGGTCTTTGGCCCGGCAGACAGACGACCCTGAAAGCCGCGCACGCCGTCCAGGCTGGCCTGCGCCTGCTGCAGCGCGGTCTCCCAGGCGGCCCAGGAGGCAAAAAGACTGGCGGCATTCCACTGGTACATCAGCGGAATCTCGGCACGCGGGGGAAGCGTTGGTTCGGTCACGATGATATTCTCCTCATTGAGTAGTTTTCTTCGGTCTTGCGTTCGGTTTTGTGTTCGATTTGTGTTTTTCCAGCATGACTGCGGCCGTCTTGCGCACCTTGTTCTTGGGGTCATGCAAGGCGGCTTGCAGGGCGGCCAGCGCGGCGGGCGTGGGGATTTGTCCCAGGGCCTGCGCGGCGGCTTCGCGCGCCAGGGACGAGCCATCGTGCTGCAGGCAGGCGACCAGGCGTTCGACGGCCTGCGGCGCGGCCATTTGGCCCAGCGCCAGGGCCGCGGCCGCGCGCACCCGCGCCTGTGAGTGCGTCAGCGCGTCCAGCAGTAGGGGCAGCGCCTGGCCCGGTTTGGCAAAACGGCGCAGCCAATGCACGGCGCTTTCTGCCAGCGCCACATCTTCGCCATACAAACGCTCCTGCCACCAGGCAAAGCCGTGCGCCGACTGGCCGTGGAGACGAGCGCTGTCCTTTTCGGCGGTCAGGAACGCGCGGTAAAGATCGGCAAAGGCCGGATCGCGCGGGTTGGGGGTCTGATCCGCCGGCGCGCCGGGCGGGGCGGCCCGGTCTGCCGGCGCTAGTTTGCGGGCAAAATCGCGTGCGCTGATGACGCTGGCGCCCAACTGCCGCGCCCGTCCGGCCAGTTCGCGGTCGTTCGTCACCACGGCGTGCTGGCCTGGCTGGCCGCTTTGGCGCAAAAAGCCCAGGATCAGGTCGTCGGCTGTTTGCGGCCGGCGGGCGAAGCGAATCTGCACGCCAGCGGTGGAAAGATGATCGGCGCGGCCGGGCGCATCGCCCGAATCGAAAAAGATGATCAGCGCCTTGCCGCTGAAACCGTAAAAGGCGCGCAGACGCACGATGAGCTGCTGCTCATCATCGCGCGCGCCCAATTCGATGGAAGGCAGCGCGCCGATCAGGTTGTGACCGTCAATCAGCAGGGACATGATGGCAGGAGTATACCACGCCCGGCGCGAAATAACGTAGACAGACTGCCAGGTTCGTGCGTTGCTCGCGATGCGCGCGCCAGGCCGCTTATGCTAAGGCCGCGTCCAGGACAACATCCACAGCAACGGTGAACCCGGTCAACAGCTGCGCATGAGCCGTTTCGCCGCGCCTGAAGATGCCGTATGGAATATAGGCGGCGTCGGTCAGAGTCAGGACGGTGATCGTTTCCATCTGCGGATCAACCAACCAATACTCCGGAATCCTGGCCCGCGCGTATTCATCGCGCTTGGTTACCAGGTCACGCTCCCGGTCGCCGGCATCGCCGCTGCCCACTTCCACCACCAGGTCGGCGCCCTCGAAGTAATCATTGTGTTCACGCGCGCGATGGGCAGCGGCCATGAAGATCAAATCCGGCTCACGAAACTTGCCGGGCCACAGCCGCACGCGAAACGGCGCAATCAAGAGGGTGCCGAGATGGCGGCTCGTGACAAACTCGAACAGCAGCCGATAGAGGCACAGAACAATCTGCTGGTGTCTACGCGTCGGCATCCTGAGCACCTCCAAATGACCGCCTGAGAATTCGATCAGGTGATTCGTTTCCAGCGCCAGATATTCCGGCTCGGTCCACGGCCGCGGCCTGCTGAACGGCGGTGCGCTGTCCCACACCGTTTCTGGCAACGGGCCTGACACGGCTGCCCGCGTCTTGATCGTCATCGTGAGTGTCACCCCCTTTGCGTGAAATCTACGGCCGCTGGCGGCGTGGTTTTGATCCGCTCGGTGTCAGCCAGCAGCGCCCGCGCATTCTCGCGTCCCACATCGGTGGGCGTGCCTAGCATCTGCGCCAGTTCTTCGATACGCGCGGCGCCGGCCAGCGAACGCACCGAAGTGGTGGTGCGGCCCTCGTGGATGCCCTTGGCCACGCTGAAATGGGTGTCGCCGAACGCGGCCAACTGCGGCAGATGGGTGATGCACAGCACCTGGTGGTTGCGGTTGAGGCTCCACAGCTTCTGGCCGACCACTGCGCCGACGCGGCCGCCAATGCCTACGTCAATCTCGTCGAAGATCAGGGTCGGCGTTTCATCCGCGTGGCTGAGCACTGTTTTGAGCGCCAGCATCAGCCGCGCAGTTTCGCCGCCGGAGGCTACCCGCGCCAGGGGGCGCAGCGGTTCGCCGGGGTTGGCAGAGACGAGGAATTCGACCCGATCGAGGCCGACGCCGTCGAAGCTGACGCGGCGCAGGCTCTTGCCATCATCGCCGGTCGCGGCCGCGGCGCCTGGAAAAGCGGATGCGGGCGCCGGCGCGCCGTCGGCGCTTTCCTGCCAGCGGATGTCCACCGCGAAGCTGGCGCGGGCCATGCGCAGATCGGCCAGCTCCTGCTCCACTGCGCGCGCCAGGCGCTCACCGGCTGCGCGCCGCGCCTGCGAAATCTGCAGGCCCAGGGCGCCCATCTCCCGCAGCAGCCGTTTTTCTTCCTTCTGCAGCTCCTCGATGCGCTCGCCGGCATGAGTGATGCCGTTGAGTTCCGCCTGGGCGCGTTCGCTGAAGGCCAGGATGTCGGCCATGGACTCCCCATACTTGCGTTTGAGGTTGTAGATCAGCGCCAGACGTTCTTCCACCTGCCGCAGGCGCTCCGGGTTGA
>JAYRVL010000475.1:0-1747 GCA_041918575.1 Anaerolineae bacterium
CCTCGCGGTTGGCCCGTCGAGAAACGCGACAGCATTTTAGGAGACCGCACATGGAATTGTCGATGAGTTTGCTGCAAGCGCCGAAGTTGTTGCAATGGGCGGGCATTGGCGTGGCCGTCATCGCAGTGGCGGTGGCCGATGTGCTGCTCAAGAAGGCCACCGTTCACGGCAGCCTGAACGCCGCGCTGCGCAGCCCCTGGTTGTGGGGCGCGGTTGGCCTGTATCTGCTCCAGATCGGGGTTTTTGTTTACGCCTTTTTCGCCGGCTGGAAGTTGAGCATCCTGGGCGTTCTTCAGACGGTGTTGTACGGCGTGATTGTGGTGGGGGCCAGCCTGCTGCTCTATCGCGAAACGCTGGCCCCGTTGCAGCTGATCGGCCTCGCGCTGGCGCTGGGCGGGGCGGTGCTCATCAACTGGCCCTAACGGGCTAGTAGACCGTCCACCTGATTAGGATGGACTGAAACTTGCATCGCTGAGGGTCAAGGAGACCCAAGCGATGCCCAAGAAACGATATATTGTCGACCTGAGCCCGGCTGAACGTGAAGAATTGCTGGCCTTGACCAGCAAAGGCACCGTGCAAGCCCGCAAGATGAAGCGCGCCCAGATCTTGCTCCAAGCGGCGGACGGCGCCACTGATGGCGCCATCGTCGGAGCCTTGAAGGTGAGCCGGCCATGCGTGGAACGCGTCCGCAAGCGCTTCGTGGCTGGCGGGTTGGCGCGGGCGTTGAATGAAGATCCGCGGCCGGGGCAGAAGTGCAAGCTGGATGGGAAACAGACCGCGCGCTTGATTGCCGAAGCCTGCAGCACACCGCCCGCCGGCCAGGCCCGCTGGACGTTGCGGTTGTTGGCCGACCGGGTGGTGGCGCTGGGGTTCACGGGCAAGATCTCGCGTGAAACCGTACGCCAGATGTTGAAAAAAACGAACTCCAGCCGTGGCGCCAAGAGCAATGGTGCCTGCCCGAAGTGAGCGCCGAGTTTGTGGCCGCGATGGAAGATGTCCTGGAGCTGTACGCCGAACCTTATGATCCGGCGCGGCCGGTGGTGTGTTTTGATGAAGTCCCAACCCAGTTGATAGCCGAGACCCGCCAGCCGCTGCCCGCCCAACCGGGGCAACCCGAGCGCTACGACTATGAGTACCGACGGAATGGCACCTGTAACCAGTTCATGTTCGTTGAGCCGGCTGCCGGCTGGCGGCATGTCGAAGTGACTGACCAGCGCACGCAACTGGACTTCGCGCAACAGATGAAATGGCTGGCCGACGAGCGTTATCCCGAAGCTGACGTGATCCGGGTGGTGCTGGATAACCTGAACACGCATCGTCCCGCTTCGTTGTACGAGGCGTTCACGCCCGCCGAAGCGCGGCGGATTCTTAGGCGCTTGGAGTTTCATCACACGCCCAAACATGGCAGTTGGTTGAACATGGCGGAAATCGAGATCAGTGTCTTTGGGCGTCAGTGTTGGGCCCGCCGCCTGGGTGACAAAGCGACGTTGGTCCGCGAGACGCAAGCGTTGGAAGACCAACGCAACGCAGCCAAGGCCACCATCCGCTGGCAATTCACGGCTGATCATGCTCGCCAGCGCCTGCAACGGCTTTATCCATGTAATTCAGCTTGACGGTCTACTAGGAGCGGGGGAGCAGGCGGGCGAGGGAGCAGGGGAGAAGGGAAATTGGCAAATCCGACATCTGACGGTAACCCTCGCCGGGGCCGGTCTGTGGCCGGGGATGAGGGCCGAACCCTTCGGGGCCA
>JAYRVL010000476.1:0-5125 GCA_041918575.1 Anaerolineae bacterium
CCCCTTCTCCCCTTCTCCCCCTCACCCATGCCGCTGCATGAAGCGGTACATCTTCTCCAACGCCTGTTCGAGCTTCTCGTAGGCTGTGGCATACGAGCAGCGTACGTAACCGTCACCGCCGACGCCGAAGGCATTGCCGGGCACGACCGCCACATGTTCCTCTTGCAGCAGGCCGTTGGCGAACTCTTCGTCGCTCATGCCGCTCTTTTGCACCGACGGAAAGGCGTAGAACGCGCCCTGCGGCTCGAAGCAGTCCAGGCCGATCTCGTTCAAGCCCTTGACGATCAAGCGGCGGCGGCGATCGTAGCTGGCAATCATCGCCTGCACCGCGTCCTCCGCGGCCGGGTCCGACAGGGCCACCACGCCGGCCACCTGACCGGTGGTGGGCGCGGACATGATCGTAAACTGATGCACCTTGCGCATCGCGGCCAGCAGATCGGCCGGCGCGGCCGCGTAGCCGATGCGCCAGCCGGTCATGGCGTAGTTCTTGGACAGCCCGCCCAGCAGGATGGTGCGCTCCTTCATGCCCGGCAGGGCCGGTACGCAGGTGTGCTGCACGCCGTAGACCAGGCGGTCGTAGATCTCATCTGAAAGGACGATCAGGTCGTGCTTGTGCGCGACCGCGGCGATTTCGACCATGCGCTCATGGCTCATGACCGCGCCGGTTGGATTGTTCGGATAGCCGATCAAGAGGGCCTTGGTGCGCGGGGTGATGGCGGCCTCGATCTGCTGCGCCGTCACCTGGAACTGCGTTTCGACGTAGGTGGGGATGGGCACAGGCACGCCGCCGGCAAACGTGACTTCCGCGGTGTAGGCCACGAAGCAGGGCTGCGGCACGATCACCTCATCGCCCGGATCGAGGATAGCGGTCATCGCCAGGTAGAGCGCCTCGGAAACGCCGACGGTGATGAGCAGCTCGGTTTCCGGATCGTAGGACACGCCGTAGAGGGCCGCCAGTTTGGCGGCCACCGCGCGGCGCAGTTCGATCGTGCCGGAGTTGGAGGTGTAGCGCGTTTCGCCGCGCTGCAAGGAGGCAACGCCGGCGCTGCGAATGACATCAGGGGTCACAAAGTCCGGTTCACCGATGCCCAGCGAGATCACATCGGGCATGGTGGCGGCAATATCGAAAAAGCGGCGAATGCCAGAGGGGGGCACGCTGGCGACGCGCTGCGAGATACGATCTGACATACGATGGTCCTCCTGCGAATGACGGGGGGATGGGGGGGATCAGGCGGCGCTGAAATCTACCTGTGACGAATCGCCGACGTTGAGTTTGCGGTAGGCGCCGCGCACGAACGCGCCTTTGCCGATTAGCGATTCGCTGAGCATCGTGTCTCCGATCACGGCATCTTCATCCACGATCGAATTGCGGATGAGCGAATTCTGCACGCACGCGCCGGCGGCAATGGTGGCAAAGGGGCCAATCACCGAGCCTTCGATGCAGGCATTGTCGGCAATGTAGACCGGCTGAATGATCGTGGAGTCCACGATGCGCGCCTGACCCACATACGCGCCGTTGTGCTCCAGCAGGTAGCGATTGGTGTGCAGCACCGTCTCCGGCTTGCCGCAATCCTCCCAAACCTCCACCTGCCGCGTGACGAAGCGCGCGCCCTGCTCGATCATCACCTGGAACGCATCGGCCAGGTAGAACTCCCCCTTGGTCTGGCGATTTTCGGCCATGAGCTGCTCGATGGCCCGGTTGAGCCAGGCGCCGTCATGAATGTGATAGACGCCTACCACCGCCATGCGCTGGTCGAAGCCGGCGGGTTTTTCGATCAACTGAGTGACGAGACCGTCCTCGTCGGTCACCGCCACGCCGAAGCGCCGCGGGTCGGCCACTTCTTTGACGTAGAGGATGCCATCAGCGTCCACCTGCGGGATTTCGAGCAGGTTGGCTTCGAAGATGGTGTCCACGAAGATGATCAGGATTGGCCCGGCGATGGCCTCGCGCGCCAGCCAGATGGCGTGCGCCTGGCCGAGCAGCTCCTTCTGTTCGAAGAAGCGCGCCGGGAAATGATAGTTGGCCTCCACGTATTCCCGAATCTGGTCGCCCAGGTAGCCCACGATGAAGATCACTTCGTCCAACTCGATGCCTTTGAGCTGGTCGAGGATGTGACCGAGAACCGGCTTGCCAGCCACGTTGAGCAGCGGCTTGGGTTTGGTGTAGGTGTGAGGGCGCAGACGGGTGCCAAAGCCCGCCAGGGGAATGACAACTTTCATAGCACTGATTGACTCCTCGTTGTTTTTACAGCGGCGGGTGCGGCAAATGCCAGGCGGTGGCCTGCTCGTAGGCGTGTGCGGCGCGTAGGATCCTCTCCTCGCCAAAGGCCGGGCCGAGCAGTTGCAGGCCAATCGGCAGCCCGCTGCTATCGAAGCCGCAGGGCATCGAAAGGCCGCAGTTGCCGGCCAGGTTGAGCGACAGGGTGAAGATGTCGGCCAGGTACATCTGCAGGGGATCGTCCGCCTTTTCGCCGATCTTGAACGCGGTGAAGGGCGAGGTGGGGCAGGCCATCACATCTACCTGCGCAAACGCGCGCTCGAAGTCGCGGCGGATCAGCGTGCGCACCTTCTGCGCGCGCAGGTAATAGGCGTCGTAGTAGCCGGCGCTGAGCGCGTAGGCGCCCAGCATGATGCGGCGCTTGACCTCCGGGCCAAAGCCGGCCCCGCGCGTCTGGCGGTAGTTCTCCCAGATGTCGGTGGCGCCGGCGGAAAGGCCGAAACGCACGCCATCGTAGCGCGCCAGGTTGGCCGACGCCTCGGCCGGCGCGATCAGGTAGTAGACCGGCAGGGCTTCGGCGGTGGTCGGCATGGTGACCTCGATGATCTCCGCGCCCAGGTCGGCCAGTCTGGCGATGGCCGCGCGCACGGCATGCTCGGTTTCGGGCTGCATGCCGGCGATGAAATACTCGGCCGGCACGCCGATGCGCATCCCGCGGATATCACCGGTCAGGGCGCGGCGATAGTCCGGCGTCGGCAGGGGCATGCTGGTGGAATCGAGCGGATCGTGCCCGGCGATGGTTTGCAGGAGGATGGCGGCGTCGGTCACGTCTTTGCCAAAGACGCCCACCTGGTCGAGCGAAGAGGCAAACGCGATCAGGCCATAGCGGCTGACCCGGCCGTAGCTGGGCTTGAGGCCGACGACGCCGCAGAAGGAGGCGGGTTGGCGCACGCTGCCGCCGGTGTCGGAGCCGAGCGCGCCCAGGCACAGGTCTGCGGCCACGGCCGCGGCGCTGCCGCCGCTGGAGCCGCCGGGCACGCGCGTCAGATCCCACGGGTTGTGGGTGGTGCAAAAGGCGGAGTTCTCGGTGGAGGAACCCATGGCGAATTCGTCGGTGTTGGTTTTGCCCAGGAAGACCGCGCCGGCCGCTTCCAGCCGGGCCACGGAGGTGGCGCTGAAGGGGGGGATGAAATCTTCCAGGATGCGCGAGCCGCAGGTGGTGCGCACCCCTTCCAGGCAGAGCACATCCTTGATGGCGAGAGGAATGCCGAGCAGGGGATGGTCTTCGCCCTGGCTGCGGCGCTGATCCGCGGTCGCGGCCATTTCCAGCGCCATCTCAGGCACGATGGTCAGGTACGCCTGCAGATCGTTGTCCAGGGCGAGGATGCGGTCGAGCACCGCCTGGGTCAGCTCCAGGGAGGTCAACTGCCCGCGTTGGAGCAGGTCATGCGCTTCGTGAATGGTAAGGCGAAAGAGGTCCACGGCCATCACTCTTCTTCCAGCACCGCGGCCACGCGGAAATGATTATCTTCGGCGTCGGGCGCGTTGGCCAGCACGTCCTCGGTAGGCAGGCAGGGCCGCGCCTCATCCTCGCGCCAAACGTTGGTCAACGGCAGGACCGAAGCAGTGGCCTCGATGTCATCGGTCGGCAGGTTTTGCAGGCGTTGGGCGTAATCAAGAATAGTGGAGAGCTGCGTGCGAAAGCGCTCTTTCTCTTCGGCGGTCAAGCCCAGCTTGGCCAGCTCGGCAATGTGTTCGACGTCTTGCAGCGTCAGGGCCATAGTTTATGCTCGATGGGTGAGATGCGATCCTGAACACATTATAGCATCGCCCGCAGTTGCCAGCAAGATTAGCGCCGCCTGTACCAGGAATTCCAAATAAGGTCAAATATAGGCGTTGATCGGACCTGGATTGGAGGCTTCAGCCGGTTTCTTAGCCAGCAAAGCCGCAAACTGCACCGGCTAAAGCCTCGATTCCGATCACATTTGGAATTCCTGCGCCTGTACACTCATTCTTCACTGCAGAGGCGCAAAGATGAAAAGGAAAGTTCCTTGCGTCCTTGCGCTAACTTCTAACGCAAAGACGCCAGGACGCAAAGGCGCAAAGACAAAAGCAAAAAAACCTTTGCGTCTCTGCGCCCTCGCGTTGAATTTCTAACGCAAAGATCGCAATGGCTCACACAAAGATACAAAGAAGAAATCTCTGCTCTTGGTGTTCTTTGTGTCTTGGTGTGAGGTCTCTTTCTTGCTCACACAGGGACGCCAAGACACAAAGGAGTATTCCCTGGCGTCTTTGTAAAATTTCTGTCGCCGGGCGCCTTGACATCTACAGAGAATTGGAGTATATTGAAGTCAACACAAGTTTGTCCCACGCACAGTTTCCATCTTCTGTACGCCCGACAATCTTCTGTGGCAATCCAGGTTTCGTTCCAGCGTTTCGGAGAGAAATGGAGGATGCTCCCATGCCACGCTTGTCTTCTTCGTCCCTTCTACACTTCTTGGTTGTTCTCGGTTTGCTGTTCCCATCGGTTGCTTATATCGCCCCCCCCCATTAAATAATGCAACAATGTCAGATGTGGCCAGGCCACTGCCTGCAGCTACAACCACCTTTGCTATGGCGAATAGCCAAACCGCTCCGTTATCTCAGCCAAACTTATCGTTTGTGATCAACGCAACCCCGACTCAAGCACCCCCTGGCGCCGTGGTGACGTTTGCGTACACCGCATGGCACAAGTCCTTCATGGCGGCTGACATTCATGCCACGGGTCTGTTGCCGCCAGGGCTGCGGTTTATCAGTGGCGATACGGGAGTGACTCACGATAGTCGCCTGGGGGTGGTCACGTGGGAACAGGCGCAGGTACCGCCCGAGGAGGAAGTCAGCGCCAGTTTCCAGGCTCAAGTGGTTACC
>JAYRVL010000477.1:0-2278 GCA_041918575.1 Anaerolineae bacterium
CGAAGGTGGTGGCGGTGCCGAAATCAACCACGCAGGCCGGGCCGCCGTATAGGCGCTGTACAGCCACGGCGTCCACGATCCGGTCAGCCCCAACAGCACGCGGGTCTTCGTATCGGATGCGCACGCCGGTCTTTACGCCGGCGTCGACCACCAGCGGCGCCTGGCCCAGGTAGCCGCGGCAGGCCTCGATCACTTTTCCGGTAAGAGGGGGGACCACCGAAGCCAGGCAGATGCCGGTCAGGTCCGCCGGACTGCAGCCGGCATGGCTGAGCAGGCCCAAGAACTGCAGGCCGTATTCATCCGGCATGCGATCGTGCACGGTAGCCAGTCGCCAATGCGGGCCGAGCTTCTCCCCCTGGTACAGTCCCAGGGTCAGGTTGGTATTGCCGATGTCAATCGTAAGCAGCATGGGGGTTCCTCCAGAGTCGACTGAGCCAGGTCACGCCCCGCCAAGCAGGGTATTGTCAATCAAGCGGGTCTTTCCGATATAGACTGCCATAGAGAGCAAGGCCTGGCTGGCGATCGGGCCGTCCAATTCCTGCAGGCTGAACGGATCGGCGCAGGAAACGTACTGTAGCCGGGCGAGCGGCTCGGCCTGGATAATCTCGGTCATGCGCTGGCGCAGGGCTTCCGCCTGCCGTTCGCCACTGGTAAAGTCTGCCTGGGCGGCACGCAGGGCGCGCGAGAGCACCGTGGCGGCCTGCCGCTCGGCCGGGTTGAGATAAGTGTTACGACTGGACATCGCCAGGCCATCTGGCTCACGCTGGATCGGGCAGATGACGATCTCGATCGGGAAGTTTAAATCGCGGGCCATCTGGCGGATGACCGCCGCCTGCTGGGCGTCTTTCTGGCCAAAATAGGCGCGCTGGGGGGTAAAGGCGTTGAACAACTTGGCGACCACGGTAGCGACGCCGCGAAAATGGCCTGGGCGCATGCTACCTTCCAGCGGGCGGGTGATTTCGTCGACGTTTACCCAGGTTTGAAAGCCGGGCGGGTACATGATCTCGGGCGCCGGGGTCCAGACCAGGTCCGTCCCGGCGGCGGCGAGCATCTCCAAATCGCGCGGCAGATCGCGCGGGTAGGCGGCCAGGTCTTCCTGGGGGCCGAACTGGGTCGGGTTGACGAAGATACTGGCGGCCACGCTGGCGCATTCCGCCCGGGCGGCGCGCACCAATGAGAGATGCCCATCGTGCAGAAAGCCCATCGTTGGGACCAGGCCAAGCGGGGCGGGCAGCCCGGCGCGCGCCTGGCGCAACTCTTCCAAAGTCTGTACAACGATCATAATTGATTTCCTCCACTGGCTTTAACGCTCATGGCTTTCACTAATTGCCAGAGGGTGCGGTTGATCGGGGTGGGCACGCCGGTCTGGATACCGGCCTGGACGATCGCCCCGCTGATGGCGTCGATTTCAGTCGGCGCGCTGCGGCGCACGTCCTGTAGCATGGAAGACAGGTTGGCGGCGGTGCGGCGGGCGATGGTTTCGGCGGCGACCACCGGGTCGGGAAACGGCAGGGCGATGCCCTGGGCGACGGCCACGGCGGCAGCCTCACGCGCCACGGCGGAAAGCAGGGCGCGGGCGGTTGGTCGAGCGAGCAGCTCGCCGTTGGCCACGCCAAGCAGGGCGGTCAGCGGGTTGATGGCGGCGTTGATCACCAGCTTGCCCCAGAGCAGAGCGTTGGCGTCTTGAGAGGTCTCGATGGTGAAACCGGCGGCGCGCAGCAGCTCAGCCAGCGCGGCAAGACGGGGGTGGGGGTTAATCGTGATCACTCCCTCGCCGGCCGGCCGGACCAGCCCAGGGCCCAGCAGATTGGCGCCAGCCGTGGTTACGCCGAGCGCCACGCGCTGAGCGCCCAACTCCCGGGCCAGGATCTCGCGGTTGCCGATTCCGTTTTGCAAGGTCAAGGCCATGCCGTCCGGCTCAAGACAATCAGCCAATTGCCGGGCGGCGTGTTGGGTTTGCCAGGATTTGACTAACACCAGAGCATAAGTCACCTGGCCCAGCTCCTTTACCCGGCGGACCACCTGGACTGGATAGGCAGCCTGGCTGCCATCGGTGCTCTCCAGGCGCACGCCGTGCTGGCGCAGGGCGGCCAGGCCTTCCGGCCAATTGCCGAGGATGTGGAAGGGGATGCCTGCTGCAGCCAGGCGGGCGGCAAACAGGCAGGCCATCGCCCCGGTGCCGACGATCAGCAGGGAAGGAGGCCTGGGCTGGGGAAGCGTTTCTTCGGTCATTGGGTTGATCCTTTTTTTGGATGGTTGGTTAAGTTTCTTCCGGCAG
>JAYRVL010000478.1:0-5881 GCA_041918575.1 Anaerolineae bacterium
GTTGGCCGTCTTCATCGAGGCGAAGTCACAACATCCGCCCATGCTCAAAGTGTGGGCATCGCCGGCCCCGACTGGCAGGATTACCGGGACTGGCTGATCGCCAAAGGCTACGCCTACCCCGTTGGAAAGCGGGGCGGGAAAGGCTTTGCCCTGAAGCCTAGCGTACTCCGCACGCCCTGGCCGAAGCTGGAAGCACAGCTACGCCAGCGCGTGCAGGCTGGACTAGTGGATGGCCTGACCGTCAACGATGCGCGCCGCATTGACGCTGACGCCGTTAGTACACTTGGCAGAGATTGACATAACTCTAGCGAAGGTTACATAACATTCATTATTCGTTGTACGTTCTAGGATTTTCACCCCTTCCAGGCACGCCGCCAGTGGGGGAGAGACCGGAACACGCACCCAGGAGAAACACCCGCAATGACCGCAAACGAAATCATGTCGTTCATCCTGCAAATGCCTGATGAACTGGCAGACGCCGACTCTAAGGCAATCGTGACCATCTCACCCGGCCCTATCTCAATCAAGGTGGGCAGGAATGATCTTGAAGGAATACGAATCATTCAATCATTTCCTGATGGTCGAACGATAGACGATTGCCTTGAGGTTCTTGACGCCGCCCGATGGTGGTTACTCTTTTTTGCTGGAATGGCCGACTGACTACCCAGGAGAACCGCACCCATGAAGCTAACCCTCATCACCCTCGCCCTGCTCTTGCTCACCCTCACCGCCTGTAATGACCCGCTTGGTATCGTTGCCGCCGAACAGGTGCGCAGCGATGGACAGGTGCAAATCGCACAGATTCAAGCCGATGCATCGACCGAGCAGGCACAGATTGATGCATCGACCGCACGCGTCAGGATTGGCGGCTGGATGGTTGCGGTTGGCATCCTGGCCGTGGTGCTGGTGCTCTGTGTGCTCATCGTCGGGATGGTGCATCTCCAGGCGCAGCGAGATCGCCTACAGGCGGATGTTGCTATCCGCACTGCCAGCGCACTGCCAGCGCCACCTCAACAGCACGCCCTCCCGCCGCTTCGCCAACCAGCCAGCCAGCCGAAGCCGGGTCACTGGTTGGCATTGCGACGTCCCGACCCGCAGCAGCGCCGGCCTATGCTGGCCCTGCCTGAGCGTAGCGAAACACAAGCACACGAGATCGTGGTGATTGACGGGTGAGACCATGCCGACACAACTAACACAATTAGCTTTGCTGGACGAGACAGATGCGCCACTCCCGCCTCCGTCACGTTTAGCAGATAGCATTCTGTACATGCGCCGTGTGCATGGCGCCAATGACGCCCACTCGTGCGCGTCGTGTCGGTTCCTCCGTGCCGTTGAAATTGACAACAGACGCTATCTCAAATGCAGCCAGTACAGCACTTTTGCCAGCCTCAGCAACAATTGGCGGCAATCCTGGCCCGCCTGCGGATTGTGGACGGAGGCGGACGATTAGCATTGATGTAGCGTCACGCTACACGGCATAGCAGGAGAGATTATGGACGAGATGATAAACGACACGGCTAACGCCTTAGAATCGCTCCTGGCGGCTCCTGTGACGTTGCGGCAGTTGGCTATCAATCTGTACGGGGATGCCAGTAAGATAGGTTTGTTGACCGATGTACGCGCCAGACACTACGGCCATGTCAGTCACGCCAACCTCCACGATCTACGCCGCAGGCTTGGTCTGCCCTACGACATACGCCACGTGGTAGACGTGCCGAGCGATGCGGCAGCCACCGTGCATATTGTGCCGGGTGGGGATGGAGCGTTGATCGTGCAGCGTGTGGAGGTGGGGCAGCAGGTGCTAGTAGTCCCCGCAGGCGCGCGCGTGGTGCGCCCGAAGCCGGCCCCGCCCGCATGGGTGATACAGGCGGCTGACCATCTGGCCCGGTTGCGGGAGGGGCGATAGGTGTGCAGATGTTTGAAGGTATGCCCCCGGTAACCGGGGGCTTTTGCTACTCAGGTGTGAGAATCGTATAATGGATTGCGAGCGATGACCCTATGAGTTAGAGCCGTCTCGTCAAGACCCTATGTATTGCGGAGCCAAGACAAAATCAGGCGCACCATGCAAAGGCAGGGCTAGAGCCAATGGC
The DNA here is from genome assembly GCA_041918575.1 of Anaerolineae bacterium. Lineage (GTDB taxonomy): Bacteria > Chloroflexota > Anaerolineae > SSC4 > Amarolineaceae > Amarolinea. Next base: position 2,091 of record JAYRVL010000478.1, read on the forward strand.
CGCTGTCGGTTGCACGGTGGGAATAGTCCGGGCGGTAAGCCGCTTACTGGCCGCTACTCGCAGCACGTAAGGGGACAACTGACAGAGCGCGCCGAATCGTTTGCCAGTGAGGTGTCAGCCCTCGACCTGCTCCCGGAATTGGGGATGCAGCGCGCCCTGCTCACCGACCTGCTGAGCAAGATACCAGACGGCCAACCTATCAGCGGCGCCACGCGTGACGCGGCTATGGGTATCATAGATCGCATTGGCGTGCTGGCCGGGCGCATCGCAGACATACGCAATGCCAGCGCCCTGACCAGCGCCGAGGTGCTATTGTTGCTGGCCGTCCTCGATGACGTGCTGGCCGAGCGAATGGAGCCGAATGACCGAGTTGCAGTTATCGATGCTATCGCAGCCCGAACCGTTGGCCAACGTGCTTTTGCAATGGCGACAGCGGGCGCAAGCGAAAGCATCCCCCACCCGTAAGACATTCTCCGACTGGCTAGGCGCACCCTCTCCCGCCTGGCCCTGGGACGCGCCGTACCTGCGCGCTGTACATAATGCAGTGATCGGCGTCAAAGACGATGGACGCCTGATGTTGTTTCTTCCTCCTCGTCACTACAAGTCGCAGCTTGTCACTGTCAGATACACAGCGTGGCGCATGACGCAGGAGCCAAGCCTACGGTGCATCATCGGTTGCTACAACCAGACGTTGGCCGAGAAGTTCTCCCGCCAGGTGCGCAGGATGGTGAGACAAGATATTATGTTAAGCCGTGAGCGCACAGCAGTGGATGATTGGGAAACGATGCAGGGCGGGGGATTGCGGGCGGTGGGTGTAGGCGGGGGCGTTACAGGTCATGGGGCATCCCTTGTAATTGTGGACGACCCCTGTAAATCCAGAGAAGAGGCGAACAGTGAGGCGTACAGGGATAGGATGTGGGATTGGTTCAGGGATGACATCTACACGCGCTTGGAGCCGCACGCCGCTATCATCCTCATTATGACCAGGTGGCACGAGGACGATCTAGCTGGCCGCATCCTGGACGAGATACCGGAAGGGTGGGAGATACTCAGACTGCCCGCAATCAGTGAGACCCAGGCCGAGCGCGACGAATGGGCGCGTGAGCATCACCAACCGACCAAGCAGCCCGACCCGATAGGACGCAAGCCAGGGCTACCCCTCGACCCCGACCGTTTCCCGCTTGCCGTGTTGGAGGAACAGCGCCGTGTGTTGGGCGCGTCGTTCAGCGCGCTTATGCAGCAGCGGCCCCAGGAACTACAGGGCGGGATGTTCAAGCGGGATGACTTCTTGATTGTGGACGGTCTGCCTGATGATGAGCCGGTCTTACGCTTCATCGTCTCAATCGACAAAGCGGGCAGCGACAAGGCAGGTGACTACACTGCCATCGTCCTCATGGCACGCACGCGCCGGGGCTTGTTCTATGTACTGGACGTGGTGCGGGGACAATGGGAGGCAGGAGACAGGGAGCAGAAGATCATAGAGACGGTCAACGACTGGCACGATCTGCATGGCGTGCGGCACGTGTGGCTGGAGCAGGAGCCAGGGTCAGGCGGCAAGGAATCAGCACAGAACACAGCCCGCAGCCTCGCCCGCTATGTGGTGGAGTATGCGCCCAGCACTGGCGACAAGGCGACCAGGGCGGAACCGGCAGCGGCAGGGGTGGGTAATGGGCTGGTGCGTTTGGTGCGGGGCCGGTGGAATCGTGAGTTTATCAGTGAGCTATGCACGTTCCCGTCCGGCGCGCACGACGACCAGGTGGACGCATTCAGCGCCGCATACAACAAGCTGGCCGCCCTGCCCCTGGGCGAGCGCAGAGTACAGAGGACAGGAACCGTGTAAGATGAAGCGACGAGGCAGGATGCAGAGACGGTGCGATTGCGGGCAGCCAGCCGTAGCCCTGATGTACATCGTCACCCTTCGCCGCCACAATGGAGCGCAGCGCCACAACCTGCTTAGACCTATTGGCGTAACCCTTGCTCTCTGCCATGATTGCCTGAGACTAGAAACGGAGATGCAACAGGCATGGCAGACCGACCAAACGACAACGACACGGCTAGACTGGTTGAGCGCGCCCGCAAGCTCAGAGACCTGTACGCTGACCGAGACAGTGATCTCGACCTGGCCGAGCAACACTACTACGATACCGGAGTAGTCAAGGAGGCGGCGGGAGACGATGGGGCCGAAATCTACAGGGTGCGCGTGCCTGATGGTCAAACGTTTGTCGATGTGGTTGCTGACCTGTTGAGCGCGCAGGATGTGACCGTGAGTGTTCCGGCCACAAAGGAAACGAACAAGGAACAGCAGCGGGTGGACGCCATAGAGCGATGGTTGCGCGCTTGGCTGGACACCTCGCAGAGAAACGAAGACGTTGACCTGGTGCGCGAATGCGCATGGGATGCAGTTGTGCGGGGTGCGATTGTGGTGCGGGTGATGGTTCTGCCTGAGCGCATCAACCCGGACGACGCTGACGAGAATGATGGACAGCGCGCCTATCGCCGCTTTCCCCTTGTGCCAGAGATTCGGGACTGGCGTTGTGTCTATCCTGTTTACAAGCGCACGCGGGTGGAAGAAGTCTTTGAGTGCTACAACGTGATCGTGGGCGACTTGCGCAGAGACCATGAAGACCTCGACATCCCCCCATCGTGGCGGGACACTGACCAGGTGGAGATGTGGGAATGGTGGGACTGCGACAAGAAAGCCTTTTGGGTGCAGGGTGTGGGGCAGGGCGACGCAGCCGGGGTACGCTGGCTGATGGAGCCGACCGAACACAATCTAGGCTGTCTGCCCTATACCGTGCGCACCGTGCGGGGTAGCAGCAAGCGCCGAGGCGACCCGGCCAAGCTTGCTCCGTCCATCTTGCAAACGCTCATTGGCACGCTGGACGCCATGAGCGAAGTAGAAAGCGCCATGTACACGGCAGCCCTGGGATACGTCAATAGCGCCTGGGCGATGACAACTGATGACCCGGAAGCAAAGCTAGACCTATCACACGGCGCCGTCAACATGCTACGTGTGGGCGAGGAAGCAAAGCCGCTTGTCAAGGCGGAGATGCCGCTAGACCTGCAAGCAGTAGCCAGCGCATGGCAACAGCGGTTCCAGCGCGCCAGTTTGCCCGCCGTTCTGTACGGTGAGGGCATCAGCGCGCAGGTGGCAGGGTATGCCATCGCCCTACAGACTGAGCAGGGCCGGCGCATCCTGTTGCCCGTCATCCGTGCAATCACCAACGCCATTGCGGACGCGTGCGCCAATGCTCTACGCATCTGTGCCGCCATGTTGGGCGATACGGCTGACGGATTCGGGTTCTCCCTTGAGTTGCCCTATGCGCAGGCGAAGGAAGGTAGGCGCATCATTCAGCGCGCCGGCCTGGACTATGGCACGTTGAAGGACCTGCCCCTAGTCGATGTGCAGCTAGGCGACCCGTTGCCCGCCGACGAAGAAAGGAACATGGGCCTGGCACAAATGGCGCGCAGCCCCGGCCCAACCGGAACGCCCTTGCTATCGGATAGGACGATACGGGAGAAGCACCTCCACGTGGCCGACGACACCGAGGAAAAGACGCGCATCTACGCTGAGCAGTTTGAGACGCAGGCTAGAGACCTGATCGCAAAGGAACTTGGCGTAGAAGCTGGCCTACTCCCGCCCGATGAGGCGCAAGGCATGGAAGGACAGCCCGCCCAGGGGATGCCGCCCGAAGGTGCGCCGCCTCCGCAGGGTGGGGAGCTTCAGCAGGTCTTGGCCGTGGTCGAGCAGTTGGCGCAGGAAGTGGCCCGCCTCAAGCAAGCAGCCGGGA
>JAYRVL010000479.1:0-1520 GCA_041918575.1 Anaerolineae bacterium
GGGAAAAGCATTCGGCTCCCCCAGGATTGGGGGGCAGGGGGGCACTCCGGGCGCTATCGAGACCATTCTCACTGCCTGGCTGAGCAGTTACAAGAAGGGAGTTGGCTGGTCTCCGGTCTCCAGTCTCCGGTCTCCAATCTCCGGTCTCCGGTCTCCAATCTCTGGTCTCCGGTCTCCAATCTCTGGTCTCCAATCTCAAATCTCCGCCAACACCCTCTCCAGCACCCGAATGGCGCGCAAGTATTCCTCGATGACGATATGCTCCTCCGGCGTGTGGTCGAGACTGGAATCGCCGGGACCGTAGGCCGCGATGGGGCAGTTCCAGGCCGGGGCGACGACGTTCATGTCGCTGGCGCCGGTCTTGAGGAGATAGCCGGGCCGGCCGCCTTCCCGACGGATGCCGGCCACCAGACTGCGCGCCAGCGGGCTGTTCTTGTCGGCCACCCAGGCGCGCTCCTGGCCGGAGAAGCTGAGGCTGCACACGGCCGGCCCCACGTTGGCCTGTTGCGCCAGGTCGGTCAGGTCGCGCTCCAGGCCGGGGATGTCGGTCTCCGGCGGCAGGCGTAGACCCACGCGCAGATCGGCCCACTCACTCAGGCCGTCGGAACCGCTCGCCATGCTGCGCAGGCTGGGCAGTAGTTGGCGAAACGGGCCTTCGCGATCCTGGTTATAGTTTTTCGTGTAGCCAATAACACCCTGCCACCAGTCCACAGCCTGTTCGTTGACCCCCAGGCGGTTGCCCGCGCTGTGACCGCAAGGCCCCTGCACGTGCAGATCGGCCAGCAGGCGCCCTTTGTAGCCCAACGTCACCCGCTCCCAGCCGCTCGGTTCGCCGATCAGGCACGCGCTGGGGATGCCCTCCGTCAGGAAGCGGTCGCGGATCAGGCGTGCGCCCTTGCTGCTGGCCGCCTCCTCCTCGGTCGCGCCCACCACCACGAAGCGCACGCCAGGGCGAGGGCCGACCCGCGCCACGGCCGCGGTGAACGCCGCCAGCGGGCCTTTGGCATCCACCGCGCCGCGGCCAAAGAGCCGGCCATTTTCGATGCGCACGGGAATGCGCCCGGGCGTCGTGTCCTGATGGCCGAGCAGCACGATCGTGACCGCCGCCGCGGGATCGCCCATCTCGCCCACCGCGTTGCCGGCTTCGTCCACGCAAGATTTCGTGTAGCCAAGAGCTGTCATCTGGCCGGTCAGGAAATCGGCGTGAAGTCCTTCAACGCCCGACAGACTTTCGATGCCGAGCATGTCGTGCAAGAGTTGGATGGCCTGGGTATCGTTCATTGAGCTACTCTCCAATCATCCGTGTTCATCTGTGAAAATCCGTAACTGCTGGGTCTACCTGGAATTCAGACAGGATTCACAGGATTGACAGGATATTCGGACTCTCGTGGCGGCAGCTTTGCACGCCACAGAGCAAGAATCCTGTTCATCCTGTTCATCCTGTCCAAATCAACTTGCAGGGCGAGCAGTTACCAGGATTCACAGGATTGACAGGATATCTCGTGGCGGCAGCTTTGTAC
>JAYRVL010000480.1:0-1877 GCA_041918575.1 Anaerolineae bacterium
CGGTTTTCGTACAGCTCGGTGACGAACAGACCGCCGCATTGCGAGCACTTGGTGCGCGTCAGCATGCCCGCATCGACAAACTTGACCAGCCGCCATGCGCGTGTGAACGACAGCAGGGGTTCGACCTGGGCGGTGGCGATCTGTTCGGTGTACAGGCGGTAGGCCTTGGTGAGCTGGTCCACCGGATCCAGGTCCATGCCCTTGGCCAGGTACTCGTAGATGTTGAGGAACAGCGAGGAGTGGATGTTCTCCTGCCAGGTGAGGAACCAGTCGGTGGAGAACGGCAGTTGGCCCTTGGAGGGGGACTTGCCCGCAATCTCCTTGTACAGGCGGATCAGCCGTTCATACGACAGCGTGGTTTCCGATTCGAGCACCTGCATGCGTGCGCCCATCTGGATCAGCATGGCGGCGCGCTCGATCTGGCGCGACTCATTGAGCACGCTCTTGACGGGGGCGGCCGTCTTGGTGGTCTTCTTGTCGGCGGCGGGGCGGGTGAGGGTGGCGGTCGTCATGGCGGGGCTCCAGGCGGTGTGCGGTGTGTCGCGGTTCAAAGCACTTCAGAAACGCGGCTGGCCATCAGGATGTTGGCGTGCAGCGTGTTGGTGGCTTCGTTGCCCACTTTGCTCGGAGCGTGGTTGGTCAGCAGGCTCCAGACCAGGTTGTCGTCCACGCGGAAGCTGCAAAGAAGCGTGTTTCTGGACGCCAGTTTCATCAGTTGCGCGGCCGACAGCGATGCCAGAATGTCGGCAGCGTCTTCGTTCAGGCCCAGTCGGAACACGGCTTCTGCCTTGTCCTGACGGATCAGGGTCTGGGCCAGCATCAGGTAGGTGAGGTTGGCTTCGCGGATTTCGGCCAGCAGTTGATCGTTAGACATGGGACAGTTCCTTTCCATTCCCGGGATTCGCGCTGGGTCTGCCTCATGCAGCGTTTCGCGATCCGTTGAAATGGATTGTGAATTTGGCCCAATCAAAAATTAAGTCGGGAAGCGGCTGTGCCGCACGTCAGGCAGTACGGTGGGGTTTGTAGGAATTTGCCTGACAAGGCGTGTCGGCATCTGCTGCCGATTGCTACGTATTTTGTAGCCCTTCAGCCGCGTTCCACCGGACGTTGCGGGTCACTGCACCATTCGCTCCAGCTCCCGGCGTACAGCGCTGCGCGGCCCAGGCCTGCAAGCTCCATGGCCAGTACGTTGGGGTTGGCCGTGACGCCGCTGCCGCAGTGGAGCACCACGGTGGCAGGGTCGCGCCCATCCAGCAAGGCCAGAAACTCGGTGCGCAACTGCGCCGGGGCCTTGAAGCGCCCGTCTGGCCCGAAGTTGTCGGTGAATGGGCGGTTGAGCGCGCCCGGAATGTGCCCGGCCACCGGGTCCAGCGGCTCCACCTCGCCGCGGTAGCGTGCAGGGGCGCGGGCGTCGATGAGGGTCTGGCCCGCAGTGCCCAGGCCTTGCTGCACCTGTGCGGCGGTGGCCAGTGGGCGCAGTGCGGTGCTGGGCTGGTAAGTCCCTGGGGTGCGCGTGGCCTGCGGGCCTTGTTCGAGGGCGCCACCGGCCTGCGTCCAGGCCTGCAGGCCGCCGTCGAGCACGGCCACGGCCTCGTGGCCCAGCCACTGCAGCATCCACCACAGGCGGCCGCAAAAGGCGCTGCCGTTGCGGTCATAGACCACGGCCTGCATGCCCGCGGCAAAGCCTTGTTGGGCCAGCCAGGCAGCAAAGGCTTCGCGGGTGGGCAGCGGGTGGCGTCCGCCCGAGACGCGCTCGCCGTGGGCCGGTGCGGACAGGTGTTCGTCCAGGTGCGCGTACACGGCGCCAGGGATATGGCCTTGCAGGAATTGTTGCGCGCCTGAGGCGGGGTCGGCCAGATCGAAGCTGCAGTCGAACA
>JAYRVL010000481.1:0-5878 GCA_041918575.1 Anaerolineae bacterium
GAGGAGGTTTGGCACCTCGATGTCGGCTCGTCGCATCCTGGGGCTGAAGTAGGTCCCAAGGGTCCGGCTGTTCGCCGGTTAAAGCGGTACGCGAGCTGGGTTCAGACCGTCGTGAGACAGGTCGGTCTCTATCCGCTGTGGGCGAAGGGGATTTGAGAGGGGCTGCCCCTAGTACGAGAGGACCGGGGTGGACAGACCGCTGGTGAACCAGTTGTCTCGCCAGAGGCATGGCTGGGTAGCTAAGTCTGGCAGCGATAACCGCTGAAAGCATCTAAGTGGGAAACGCGCCTCAAGATGAGATCCCCCACTGTAAAAGGGTAAGTGCACCGGGAGACTACCGGTTAGATAGGCGGCAGGTGTACGCACTGTGAGGTGTTGAGCCGAGCCGTACTAATGCACGAATGACTTGATCCACGTGAGGCGGCAGGCATTAAACGCCGTAATGCGAGCGATACACACACAATTTGGTTGTTACCCGGCGCTTGGGGAGACTCAAGCGCCGCGATTCACAGTAGAATACAGGGGTTGTTGGTGGCTAGAGCGGAGGGGGTACACCCAGTCCCATCTCGAACCTGGCAGTTAAGCCCTCCAGCGCCGATGGTAGTCCTCGGGTGACTGAGTGCAAGAGTAGGCCGCTGCCAACAATCCCTGTGTCTAATCACAATCGAGCCATCAAAAAGAGCCATTCTTGGCTCTTTTTTGTTCTCAAGAGGGATTGCCGAAACGCCGCGCGTGTGCTAGAATGCAAAAACAACCCCGGCAAGTTCTAATCTGATCAAGGCTCGCCGTGGTTTGCTCGGCATGCCTACCTTGTTCTTACCTTGTCTCGTTCCTCCCCACTTCGTGGGAGGGTGTTATAGGAGTTTTTTTATCTTGGATCTCGAAGCCGCGATAGCTTGGGGTGTCCTCGTCCTGGCCATTGTGGTCATCATTTTTACCGCCGCGGCTGAGATGGCGCTTGCCTCCCTCAGCCGCAGCCGCCTAAGACGCCTGAGCGAGCAGGGCCTCTCACGGGCGCGCCGCGTGATGGAATTGCTTGAAGCCCCCGGTCGTTTCTTGACGACCCTCCTCCAGCTCAAGGTGCTGGCTTTCATTGCTGCTGCCACCGCGGTCACTTATGGCGTCTTAACCTACCAACTCGGCCTCCGCTCTCTGCTCCTGCTGCAGACCCTCCTGTTGATCGCCATCGTGCTTATTCAAACGGTCGCGCGCGCCCTGGTTGTTCGCAAACCGGAACCCGTGGCCTTCTTTCTCGCCCCTCTCCTGGGCTTCTTCACGGCCCTCCTGGCGCCGTTGACCTGGTTCTATCTGCGCGTGGCCAGGCGCCTGCACACCCACGATGAAAACGACAGAGCAACCGAAGAAAGCATCTTCCTGAGCGAAGACGGCTTGCGCTTCCTGCTCAACATGAGCGAAGAAGAAAGCCAGATCGAAGAAAGCGAAAAAGAGATGATCGGCTCCATCCTGGAGCTTGATAAAACCCTGGTGCGCGAGGTCATGGTGCCGCGCATTGACATGGTGACGCTTGACGATCAGACGCCATTGGCGCAAGTGCTCGACGTGGTGCTCGAAGCCGGTCATTCACGCATTCCCGTCTACCATGAGACTGTAGACAATATCGTGGGCGTTCTTTATGCCAAGGACCTGTTGCGCGTCTTTCGCGATCAGCAGCGCACGGTGGATGCAGGCGCAGCGGCGCAAACCAACATTGACCTGCTCACCCTCATGCGCCAACCCTATTTTGTCCCCGACTCCAAGCCGGTGGATGAACTGCTGCGCGAACTGCAGAAGCGCAAGGTGCATATTGTCGTTGTAGTGGACGAATACGGCGGCACGGCGGGCGTTGTCACCATCGAAGACCTGTTGGAAGAAATCGTAGGCGACATTCAGGATGAGTATGACGAGGAAGAACCAGAGATCCTCCGAATCAGCGAACGTGAGTACCTGCTGAGCGCACGCGCCAGCCTGGACGAGGTCAATGATGCGCTCGGCATCGAGCTACCGAGTGAGGGCGGCGACACCCTCGGCGGCTACATCTACAGCCAATTGGGCCGCGTCCCCCTGGTGGACGAAGAAGTGCCCTTCGCTGAGGGCGTTCTCAAAGTGTTATCGGTGGATGGCAACAGCATTGACCGCGTGCAGGCGTTGATTACCCCTCCATCTGTCCCCGCCCCAGAAACTGAAGCGGCTCCTGCTGGCAGCGCGTCTACCGCCAGAAGCATACTCCCGTCTTCCCTCTTCTTCATCTAACATTCTAACATTCTAACATTCTAACATTCTAACATTGCCAGGGCTGCATCCCAGCGTCGTTATGTTACAATGATGGACACTGCGCCTGCCATGACAAGATCAAACCGTGAGGAGAAAACATGACCGAGCTCGCTATGACAGCCGAGCAACTTGTGGAACAGGCGCGTGCCGGTCGCCAGCGCGCCTACGCGCCCTATTCGCGCTACCCGGTAGGCGCCGCGTTGCTAACGGCAACCGGCGATGTCTTCATCGGCTGCAACATCGAAAACGCTTCTTACGGCCTCACCATCTGCGCTGAACGGGTGGCAATCGCCAACGCCATTGCCGCAGGCCAGCGCGAATTTATCATGTTGGCCCTCGTCACCTCCAATGGTGGTTCGCCCTGCGGCGCCTGTCGCCAGGTGATGGTCGAATTTGCCCCGGACATGCCGGTGATCATTGCCGATCAGCAAGGGATTCGCCAGACTCTGCCTGCACACGCCCTGATTCCCGGCTTCTTTGGCCCAGAACATCTGACTCCGTGACGCCATGACCAATTCAACAACTGTGCCTGCACCCAGCGCCGACGCCCCCATCAGCCACCGCATTCGCATCTACCGCACGGAGGCGGTGGTGCTGCGCCGCCTGGATCATGGCGAAACCGATCGCCTGTTGACGGTTTTCACGCCAACCCACGGCAAACTGGTGCTGCGCGCCAAAGGGGTGCGCAAACCCACCAGCCGCAAGACCGGTCACCTGGAGCTTTTCGCACACAGCTCACTCCTGGTCGCCAAAGGCCATACCTGGGACCTCATCACCCAGGCCGAGTTGATCCATCCCTTCCCGCAAATCCATGAAGACATGCTGCGCGCCAACTACGCCTACTACGTAGCCGAACTGGTAGACCGCTTCACCACCGAGCACGATGAGAGTCGGCCCCTCTTCGAACTGCTTGTCGCGACCCTCCAGCGTCTCGATTCCATGCCCAAACTCGACGTCACGCTGCGTTTCTTCGAGCTGCGCCTGCTCAACCTGGTCGGCTACCAACCCCAGCTCTATCACTGCGTCAACTGCGGCGAGGAACTGCAGCCGGTGACGAATTTCTGGAATCACACCGGCGGCGGCGCCCTGTGCCCGCGCTGCGGCCAGGCCATCACCGGCAGTGAAGAACTTCCCCTGGCCGTCTTCAAACTCCTGCGCTTCGTGCAACGCTCCGATTTCGACGCCGTGTTGGCCCTGGCGCCCAGCGAAGCGCTCATGATCCAGACCGAACTACTGCTGCAACGTTACCTGATGGTCCTGCTGGAGCGTAACCTCAAATCCGTTGATTTCCTGCGCCGCATGCGCTATCAGGCGACACAACCCAAGCTGGATTAGCCCGGACAGCCCTCCCCAATGTAGACGCTGTCTATGCAATTTATGTTATAATGGCAAATTCGTGAGGTTGGCGACAGGATACGCGGTCAGGTTGTTGCGAATGGAACGGTCATCGAGGGAGATTGGGAAGGTGACTAAGGGCTTGCGCGCCGTATTCGACACCAATGTGACGCCGCCGAGCGAACGAATATCATGCTTAAAGTCCACGCGCCGCTGGCTGTTTTTCTATTTCTGACTCTTGTCACCTCCTGCCTGCATAGTGGGGCCGCGCAGCAGCGGCCCCAGCCGCCCATCGTGCTTGATCCCCTGGGCCAACTTGGCGGCAGCGGCAGCGCGGCGCTGACCGTGATCGGCGCACGCGCCTACCTCGGCAGCGGCCCGCGGCTGCTCATCCTGGATGTCAGCCAGCCTGCGGCGCCGGTTGTCATCGGTCGCAGCCCCCTGTTGAGCGACATCGTGCAGGGCGTCAGCGTGGCCGGCAGCCTCGCCTACGTGGTCAGCGGCGCCGGCGGCTTGACCATCCTGGATGTGGGCAACCCGGCCGCGCCGGCGGCGCGCAGTCGCCTGGCAACACTCGGCTTCGCCAAAGGGGTCAGCGCCGTCAACGGTCTGGTGGCTGTGGCTGACTTTGGTCACGGTCTGACCCTCATTGATGCCAGCAATCCCGCCGCGCCCGTCCTCATTGCCCACCTACCCACCGCCGGCGCCCCGCACGCCGTGCAGATCGTTGGCAATCTGGCCTACCTGGCCGATGACTTCGGTGGCCTGGTCATCGTGGACATCAGCAATCCTGCCATGCCCGTTGTGCGCAGCACCTTGCGCTCGGTCGGCGTGGCCGTCGGGCTTACAGTGGCGGACAACCTGGCCTACCTGGCCTACCAGGGGCAGGGCCTGCGCATCGTGGATGTGAGCAATCCCACCGCGCCCCGCCGCCTGGGACAGTTCGACACGCCCGGTCTGGCCTCGGCGGTCAGCGTGGTGGGCAATTGGGCCTTCGTCGCCGACGGCGACGCGCTGCAGATCGTAGATGTGGGTAATCCGGCTGCGCCGACGCTGTTTGCCACGTTCCGGGAACTCGCCTTCGCTGTGCAGGTTCTCGATGGCCTGGCATTCGTTACAGATCGGGAAAGCCTGCTGCTGGTCAATGTCGGTCAGCCGGCCGCGCCTACCCTGGTAGGCCTTTATGACCCGCCGGGCGCCGCGCTCGATGTGGCCCTGGCCGGCAACCTGGCTTTTGTGGCGTCGGCCAACGACGGCCTGCAGATACTCGACGTAAACGACCCCGGCCAGCCGCAGCACCTGGCGTCCCTCGATCTGATCGGCGCCGCGTTTGGCCTTGAGCTGGCCGGCAACCTGGCCCTTGTCGCCCTGGGCGAGCGCGGCCTGCGCCTGGTGGACGTCACCAACCCGGCCGCGCCTTTTGGCCGCGGCCTGCTCGACACGCCCGGCCAGGCGCGCCGCGTCGCGGTCAGCGGCTTCATGGCAGCCGTAGCTGATGCCTGGGGCGGCCTGGTCATCGCCGATATCAGCAACCCCGACGCGCCGATTGCGCGCAGCGCGCTGGCGACTGAATTTCCGGCCAACGACGTGGCCCTGGCCGGCAACCTGGCCGCGGTGGCGGCCGGGAAGCGCCTGCTGCTGGTGGACCTGACCAATCCGGCCGCGCCCCTACTGCGCAGCACAACCACCGTCTCCGGCTGGGCCGTCGCGGTGACCCTGGCGGGCAGCCTGGCCTATGTGGCCGACGTGGAAGATGGCCTGCTGATCTACGACATCAGTCACCCGGCCGCGCCGATTCTGCGCAGCGCCTTTTACACCCCTGGCGCCATCGGCGTCAGCGTGTTCGATCAACTGGCCGTGGTCAGCAACCACGCGCAGGGATTGACCGTGATCAATATCAGCAACGCGGCCGCGCCGTTCGAGGTGACTGCCGCGGAGACGGCCGGCCTGGCCCGGCGCACGCGCTTGGCGGGCAGCCTGCTGGTGGTGGCTGATGACCTCGGCGGCCTGGTTACGCTGCATTTGCGTGATGTCTCGCTGCCTACGGCCACTCCCTCGCCGACCCTTACCCCTACGCGAACTGCGACGCCCACGCCCACCCATTCCCCAACACCTACACTCACGCGCACACCGACCTCCACCCATTCCTCTACACCCACGCGTACGCCAACCCTCACCGCCACCCCGACAGTGACCTGGACCCCAACTCCCACACGCACATTGACGCCCACATTGACGCCCACATTGACGCCCACATTGACGCCCACATTGA
>JAYRVL010000482.1:0-1919 GCA_041918575.1 Anaerolineae bacterium
AGCGTGCTTCTTGATGTTGTTGAGCGCCTCTTGCACAATGGCAAAGACGGCGCCGCTGGCCTGCGAGGTCAGCTTGAAGTCGCCGGTGGAGAGGTCCAGATTGAGATGATATGATTCATAGCGGCGGAGTTGCTCGGCAAAGGCGGTGATCGCCGCGGCCAGGCCCTGCGTTTCCAGGATGACCGGGCGCAGTTGAAACAGGAGCTGGCGAATCTCTCGATTAGCCTGGCGGGTCAGGTCATCCAGGTAGGCCAGTTCGCGCGGCAGCAGGTCTGGCCGCGCGACGGCCGCGCGCTTGACCACCTCCATGTTCATGATCATAGCCGATAACACCTGGGCCGTGCCGTCGTGCAGGTCGCGCACCAGCTCGTGACGCACCTTCTCGTGAATCGCTATGATGCGGTCGCGCTCCTCCCGCAGGTCGGTGTACAAATTGGCATTGTCCACCGCCACGCCAATCTGCTGGCTGATGGAAGTCAGCAGAGCCAATTCCTCCGCGCTGAAGGGCCGGGTGCGCCGCACCATGACCGACAGCACCCCGCGCACCCGCCCGCGTGAGCGAATAGGCAGCACCGCGGCGCCGCGCAGCCCTGTGCGCGCCAGCAGATCTTTCGACTCCTCACCCACGCGCGGATCAACCGCTAAATCATGGACCACCACCATTTCACCGGTGGCCGCCACATTCCCCTGCAAACCCTCGCCAATCGCCACCGTGTCGGGCAAGCGCTGCAGGTTCTCGTCGAAACCGTACACCGTGCGCAGATTGAGCGTCTGGCCGCTGTTGTTCAGCAAGGCAACACTGCCCGCATCCGCGCGCACCACCGTCAGCACCTCGGTCAACGCCGCTTCCAGCATCTTGTCCAGGTCGAGCGATTGGCTGAGCGTGGCCGCCACCTGGTTCAGGGCGGTCAGCTCACGCACGCGCTGCTGCTCGCGGGCAAAGATCTGCGCGTTGGCAACAGCCACCGCGGCCTGTGTTGCCAACGCGCTGACCCATTCCTGGTCTTCCTGCGTAAAAGGCTGGTCGTTACGCTTGTTCACCACCTCCAGCACCCCGACGTTGTGCGCGTTGACCCGCAGCGGCGCGCACAAGATCGAACGGGTGATAAACCCGGTGGCCCGATCAACCGATTGGGTGAAGCGAGGATCGTTGCGCACATCATTGACGATGACCGCCTGGCCGCGGCGCAGCGTCCAACCGGCCACGCCCTCATCGATGGCCATGCGCTGCTGACGCAGCTCCTGCTCTTTTTCGCCTACCGGCACGGCAAAGACCAACTCCTGCTGATCCTCATCAATCAGCAACAGCGCGGCTCCCTCCGCGTCGAGCATGCTGACGGCCAGGTTCGTCGTCTGGCGCAGAACATCCGCCAGGTCGAGCGATGAAGCGATGGATTGACCCACTTCTTGCAGGAGATTGAGCTGAGTCAGACGCCGCTGCGAGGCCTGCAGATCGGCGGACAGCGCCGCCAGTTGAGCAACCGCGCCGGCCAGGGCATTCGCCGTGTCTGCCACCGGTCGGTTCATCTCGTTCTGGCTGCCAAAGATCAGGCTCAGGCCCCCCTGTATCACCAGGCCATCCTCGATCAAGATTTGCAGCATGGGAACATCAGCCGAGACCAGCGCCTCAAGGGGCGCACGGGTGGACAACGACTGATCGGCCCCGGGGACCCAATTGGCCGCGGCCAGCACGCTGCTCTCCCAGGCATCAATCAGCAGCCCCACGGCAGGGGAGATCACCCCATGTCGAAAACGAGTAGGAGGGCGTCCAAAGACCACCGAAGCGCCCTGCGCGCCGCACACCTGGCACAGCCACGGCAGCGCCTCGCGCCAAAGCGCCAGCGCGCCACTCTCGCGCGCCACTCGACTGAGTCTAGCCAGGATATTCGCATGGGAAGGGGTGGAAATGGGCGTCATAG
>JAYRVL010000483.1:0-5754 GCA_041918575.1 Anaerolineae bacterium
GAGACCGGAGACCGGAGATTGGGTCACGGGGGGGCGATGATGCGTCGGGGGGGGGAGAGTGGAGACCGGAGACCGGAGATTGGGTCACGGGGGGGCGACGAGTCATCGTCTTGCGATCTCTGATCTCTGGTCTCCGATCTCTGATCTCCGATCTCCGATCCCTGATCTCTGTCCAGAGAGTGGAGGGCGGAGAGTGGAGATTGAAAATCGGAGGCGCGATTTCAATCGTCGGCTGTTGGCGGTTGTCGCGCGGGGGTGGTTGGCGCTGCGTTACCGTGTGTTGAGCCGGCGCTATGACCGCCTGGTGCTGGAGGAGATTGACGGCGTGCCGTTGGTGGTTCTGCCGCAGGTCTTCAACCCGGTGCTGCTGCGCACAGGCGCGTTCCTGGCGCGCGTCGTGACCGCCCTGCCGCTGCCGGCCGGCGCTGCGGTGCTCGACCTGGGCGCGGGTTCGGGCGTGGGGGCCATCTTCGCGGCGCGACGCGGCGCATCGGTGATCGCGGTGGACATCAACCCAGAGGCGGTGCGCTGTGCGCGGATCAACGCGTTGCTCAATCACCTGGATCACGCCATCGAAGCGCGGCAGGGCGACCTGTTCGCGCCGGTGGCCGCGGCGCGCTTCGACCTGATCCTGTTCAATCCCCCCTTCTACCGCGGCCGTCCCCGCCGCCCGCTTGACCATGCCTGGCGCGGGGAAGATGTTTTCGAACGGTTCAGCGCGGGGCTGGCCGGCCACCTCGAACCAGGCGGGCAGGCGCTGTTGATCCTGTCTTCGGATGGCGCGGGCGATGAGCTTCTCGCCAACCTGCGCGCGGCCGGGTTTCAACAGCAGGGGGTCGCGCGGCAGGATTTGATCAACGAAATCCTGACCGCGTACCGGATCACGCGGTAGCGGGGCGCAGCGATGAGAATTGCCTTGATTGTGCCCGGCGGCGTAGATCGCAGCGGCCGCGAGCGGGTGATTCCCGGCCTGCTCTGCTTGATCGAGCGTCTGGCCGCCCGGCATCGCCTGCTGGTGATTGCGCTGGAGCAGGAGGCCGCGCCGTCTCGCTACGAGCTTTTGGGCGCGCAGGTGGTCAACCTGGGGCGCAGCACGACCCGGCTGCCTGGCCGGGGGCTGGCGCAACGTTTGCGCCAAAGCCTGGTCAGCCTGAAAGCTCACGGCGGGGCCGATGTCATCCACGCCTTTTGGCTGGGCGCCACCAGCACCCTGGCCCTGGGCGTTGGTCGTTGGCGCAACATTCCGGTGGTTGCCAGCATCGGCGGCGGGGAGCTGGTCTGGCTGCCGGACATCGGCTATGGCGGGGCCGGTTCCTGGCGTCACCGGCAGCAGGTTGGCTTGGCGCTGCGTTGGGCGCAGGCGATCACCGGCGGCAGTCGCTTTGTGCTGGCGCCGGCGCTGCGCATCCGGCCCGATGCGCGCTGGGCGCCGCTGGGCGTGGATGTGCGCCGCGTCGCCGGCGACCTTTCACCCGCTGCGCGGCCGCCCGGCCCGCCCTGGCGCCTGCTGCACGCGGCCAGCATCAACCGCGTCAAGGATCAGGCCACGCTCCTGCAGGCGCTGCGCCTGGTGGTGGATCAGACCGCGGCGGTGCATTTGGACTGGTTCGGTGAAGATACCCTGGCCGGTGAATTGCAGCGGCAGGCGGCAGCGCTGGGCCTGCCGCGTCACATCACCCTGCACGGTGTGCAGCCGACCGACGTGCTGGCGCCCTATTTTCGCCAGGCGCACCTATACGTGCAGTCGTCGCGGCACGAAAGCCAGGGGGTGGCGGTGTGTGAAGCCGCGGCCGCGGGCGCGCCCACCGTCGGCACGGCCGTGGGACTGGCGGCGGAACTGGCGCCGCACGCCGCGTGGGCCGTGCCCGTGGGCGATGCGGCCGGGCTGGCCGCAGGCATCTTGACCTTGCTGGCCGATCCTGCGGAGCGCGACCGCCGCGGCCGCGCCGCGCAGGCCTGGGCGCAGACGTTCGACGCCGATTGGACCGCCGCCGCGTTCGAGGCCATTTATCAGGAGGTGATCGGGTGAGCGCAGATCAGCCGCAGCCGGGGGGCCAACCCAGTTCCCCCATACTTGGGGGCCAGGGGGCCACGCTCCCCGCGCTGCGCCCTTACCAGGCCGGGGACGAAGCCGCGTTGACGGCCCTTTTTGCCGCAGCCTACGGCCACCCGCTGTCCGAGGCGCTCTACCGCTGGAAACTGACCGGCCTGCCGTCGCCGACGCCCAATGTGTGGACGGCCTGGGAGCAAGACAGACCGATCTTTCACTACGCCAGCATCCCAACCCCGTACCGGACGCCGGACGGCCCGGCCATCCTGATGACCGGCGCAGATCTGATGACCGCGCCCGATCAGAGGCGCCGCGGGCTGCTCACCGCGTACGCGCCGCAGATCTATGAAACCTGGAGCCAGGCCGGGCTGCCGTTCACGATTGGGCTGCCCAACGAGCGCTGGGGATCGCGCGCGGATCACCTGGGCTGGCAGCCGCTGCTGCCCCTGGCCTGGCTGATCCGGCCCCTGCGGCCAGAGGCGATCATCGCCCGGCGCCTGCGCCTGCCGTTCCTGGCGCGTGCCGCGATCATCGGCCGCCTGTGGCAGCGCCGCTGGCAAACGCCGGACGCGGCCGGCATCGTCGTGCAGCCGGTCGCCCAGGCCGATGGCCGCTTCGATCGCCTGTGGCAAACCAGCCAGCCGGCGCGTGGCTTCTGCGTGCAGCGCGACCGGCGTTGGGTCGCCTGGCGCTTTCTCTCCGCGACGGCCGCGGAGCCTAGCTGGCGCTATCAGCTCTTGCTGGCTCAGCGCGGCGACGAGCCGGTGGGCTACCTGGCCTATCGCGTGCAGGCCGAGGCCGGTCACGCCACGGCGTTCATCGCCGATCTGTGGTCGGCCCCGGCCGATGAGCCGGCGCGGCGGACGCTGCTGGCGCACGCGCTGCGTCTGTTCTACGACCTGGGCGTGGAAAAAGCGGCCGCCCTGGCAGCGCCGGCCACGCCGCTGCATGGCAGCCTGGCGCAGGCCGGGCTGCGACCGGCCCTGGGCGCGTTCATGGTCAAAGCGCGGCCGCTGGCGCAGGCGCTCGATCTGGCTGCGCTGCGTCAACCGGCCAACTGGTATCTGACCGGCAGCGATTTCGACGTGATCTGATGATGCGAAGGACTTTGCGTTGGTGCAAGCGCCGGGCGGCGGCGACCGTCGAGGCGGGATGGCGGTGGGGGTTTTGGCTGGCTGGCGCGATCGGGCGAGCGACCGGCACGCTCAGCCCGGCCGTCGCGCAGTGGTCGAGCCAGGGCGGGCAGCGCGTGCTGGTCATTGCGCCCCATCCTGATGATGAAGCGTGCGGCTGCGGCGCCGCGCTGCTGCGTCACCGGGCGGCCGGCGATGCGGTGACGATCGTGGTTGTCACGGATGGGCGCCGCTCCCGCAGCCTGGGCCTGTCGCCTGACGAGATGGCCGTTCGGCGCCGGGCCGAGGCGGCGCAGGCCGCGGCGGTTTTGGGCGTCACAGCCTGGCATTGGCTGGGCCTGCCTGAGTGGGAATGGGAGATCGAGGATCTGGCGCCGCTTCTGCTGACCGAGCTTGAAATCAGCCAGCCAGACGTGATCTACGCGCCGTCGCGGGTGGATTTTCACCCTGAACACTGGAAGGCGGCGCACGCGTTGGCGGCGGCGCTGGCCCGCTGGCCGGCAGGAGCGCCGCGGGTGCGCGTTACCGCGCTGCAAGCGCCTCTCGGTTCGGCGTTGACGAACCTGGTGAGCAGCACCACAAGCGTCGGGGAGCAACACCGGGCCGCAATCGCCGCGCACGCGTCGCAGGTTTACAGTACGGCGCGCACACAGCGCATGCGGCGCTACACCGCCGCCTTCTATGGTTTGCCTGGCGAGGCGGAAGCGTTTTGGGAGATGACCGCGGCCAGGTATCAACGACTGCATGCCAGCGCACCCTCTACCTGGCCGACCGTTTTTCGCAGCCTGCGCGCCGGCCCGTGGACCGACGGCCTGGCGTACCTGTGGGGCCGGCGTGAACGTCATACGCTGAGCCGCGATTGATGAGAGGGGCTTTGTGCCCATTCACCTCCGTTGGGAGTAACACGAGATGACATCTGAAACACCGCTGATCCTGCTGTATAACCCGAAAGTGGCCAAGCCGGGCTATCATCGCCTGCCTCATTCGCTGCTGCAACTGGGCGCCCTGTTGGAAGGGCGCTATCCGTATGAGATCGTGGATGGCAATCTCGACCAGGAACGTGATCGCGCCGGCGAGATCATCGAGCGCGTGCGCGGGGAGGGCATCCGTTACCTGGGCGTAACGATCATGCCCGGCCCGCAGTTGCAGCAGGCCGTGCCGGACATCAAGCGCATCGAAGCGGCCTGTCCGGACCTGACCATCATTGTGGGCGGCTATTTTCCCACCAATCATCCGAACACCTGCGCCAGCGATCCGGCCATTGATTACGTGGTGCTCAGCGCGGGCGAAGATACGCTGCCGGCCCTGCTGGACACTCTGGAGCAGGGCGGCGATCCAACCACCGTGGCTGGGCTGGCCTTTGCCCGCGACGGTCAGGTGATTCATACTCCCCCGCGGCCGCCCCATCACCCGAACGACCTGCCCTGGTATCCCTACCACAAGGTGCCGGTGGAGCGCTATGTCAATCGCACGCACCTGGGCACGCGCACCTTGAGCCATCACAGCAGTTTTGGCTGCCCGTTCTTCTGCAATTTTTGCGCGGTGGTCAACATGGCCGAAGGCAAGTGGCTGCCGGAAAGCGCCGAGCGCCTGGGCGAGCTAACGCAGTATTTCGTGGACACATGGCACATCAACGCCCTGGAGTTTCATGACAACAACTTCTTCACCAGCGAGAGCCGGGTTGCCGCGTACGCTGAGAACCTGCTGCGTCGTGATTTGCTGTTGGCCTGGTGGGGCGAAGGGCGCATTGACACCATGCTCAAGTTCAGCGACCGCACCTGGCGTTTGTTGCGCGACAGCGGCCTGAAGATGGTCTTCATGGGCGCGGAGAGCGCGGACGATGAGACGCTCAAGAAGATGAACAAGGGCGGCACCCTGACGGCCGACAAGACGCTGGCCCTGGCTGCACGCGCGGCCAAATACGACATCGTGCCGGAGTTCAGTTTCATCCTGGGCAACCCGCCCGATCCGCACAAGGACATCGAGCGCGGCATCGAGTTCATTCGCAAGGTCAAAGAGATCAATCCGGCCGTGGAGATCATCATGTATCGCTATGACCCGGTGCCCCTGGCCGGCGAGATGTGGCTGGCGGCCGAGCAGTCTGGCTTTGCCTTCCCGCAGACCCTGGACGAGTGGGCTGATCCCAAATGGGTGCGCGTGCAACTGCGCCGCAGCGCAGACACGCCGTGGTTCAAGCAAAACGATCGCGAGCTGATGCGTAACTTCGAGACCGTGCTCAACGCCTATTACCCGACGACCACTGACCGCCGTGTGCACAGCCCCCTTTGGCGTCCGATTCTCAAGGCCTTGAGCGGTTGGCGCTACAGCCTGCGCGTCTATCGCTGGCCCTTCGAACTGGAAGCCGTCCAGAAGCGCATCCGCTATCAGCGCCCGGAGACATCGGGATTCTAACCGCCTCCCGAAATCTGACCTTGACAGCGTGCGCATTTGACGTAAAATAGGGATGCATACCACTTCTCGATCAACGTGCAAATAGACTCAGCGAGGCGCTGATGGACGAGATACTGCAACGAAGCGACTATGACAGCCCGTGGAAAGAGGTGCTCGAAA
>JAYRVL010000484.1:0-4909 GCA_041918575.1 Anaerolineae bacterium
CGCGGTGCGCGACGAGCAGGCCATCTTCACCGAACCGGCTGCGGTCGCCATCCACGCCGCGTGGCGCTGCCTGCCGCAGGCGGGTCAGCAGGTGCTGGTGCTCGGCGTGGGCACGATCGGCTTCCTGCTCATCCAGGTCTTACGCGCGGCGCAGCCGGCCGCTGTCATCAGCGCGGTGGCGGAGTTCCCCTGGCAGGCGGACCTGGCCGTCGCGTGCGGCGCGGATCACGTCTTCCTGGCGCACGATGACGGCTACGCACAGACCGCCGCGCGCACCGGCGCCCGTCTCTACCAGGGCCGCGGCGGCAACCGAATGCTGCTGGGCGGCTTCGACATCATCTTCGATGTCGTCGGCATCCCCGCCACGCTGACCAACGCCCTGCGCTGGACGCGCGCCCGCGGCGTCGTCGTCCTGGTGGGCGTCAACCTGCACCGCATGAACGTGGACCTGACCCCCGTCTGGTACCAGGAAGTCAATCTACTGGGCGCGGTGGGCCATGACATCGTCGCCTGGCAGGGCGAGGAGGTT
Source organism: Anaerolineae bacterium (assembly GCA_041918575.1). Lineage (GTDB taxonomy): Bacteria > Chloroflexota > Anaerolineae > SSC4 > Amarolineaceae > Amarolinea. The sequence goes on from JAYRVL010000484.1 coordinate 530, forward strand.
TCCACCTTCGATCTGACGCTGCGCTGGCTGCAGAGCGGCGACCTGCGCACCGATCCCCTGTTGACGCATCGTTTTCCCCTGTCCGCCTATCGCCAGGCGTTTGCCGTGGCCCTGGACAAACGTCAGGCCCGTTCCATCAAGGTTGCCTTCGAGGGGCTAGCAGCCTCCACCGCGAAAGCGTAAACTGCCGGGCTGCGGGCGCAACAAGCCGTCGTCGTGTTGAGTCGTGTAGAAAGGAGCTTTGCTGATGAGTACTGTGATGAAACCATTGTCCACCAACCGTGAACGCTGGGCCTGGTACCTGTACGACTTTGCCAACTCGTCGTACGCCGCCGTCGTCCTGCTCGCCGTCTACTCCGCCTACTTCAAGAACCAAGTGGTGGGCGGCGCGGAAGGGACGCGGCTGTGGGGTCTTTCGATCTCCATCGCCATGATCGTGGTCGCCGTCGTCTCCCCCTTCCTCGGCGCCATCGCCGATTTTTCCGCCAGCAAGAAACGCTTCTTGCTCATTTTCACCTCTATCGCCTGCGCGTTCACCAGTCTGCTCTTCTTCGTGCAGAAGGGCGACATTGTCATGGGCATGATCTTCTTCATCCTGGCCGAAATCGGCTACCGCAGCGCGCAGGTCTTCTACAACGCCCTGCTGACCGAGATCGCGGCGCCGGCCGAGATCGGCCGCGTCTCCGGCACCGGCTGGGCCATCGGCTCCGCAGGCGGCGTGGTGATTCTGCTCATCATCCTGCCCCTGATCGTGATCATCGAAGGCGCGTTCATCGTGCGAGTGTCGCTGGTCATCACCGCACTTTTCTTTGCCATCTTTGCCATACCCATCTTCCTCTGGCTGCGTGAGCGCGGCCGCGCACGGGTTCTGCCTGCGGGCGCCACCTATTTCAGCATAGCCGTGCAGCAGGTCAAGCAAACCATCCGCGCCGCGCGCGAGTTCCGCGAGTTCCTCAAGTTCATGCTGGCCGTCCTGCTCTACGATGACGGTATCATCATGGCGCTCGACTTTGCCGCCATCATCGGCGCAGTCCTCTTCGGCATGAATCAAACCATGCTCATCGTCTTCGTCATCATCGTCCAGGTGACTAACGTGATCGGCGCCTACATCTTTGGCATCCTGGCCGACCGCTACGGCTGCAAGCGCACGCTGACCCTGTCCATCAGCATGATGATCCTGGTCGTCATCTGGCTCTACTTCAATCAGACGCAGACCGGCTTCCTCATCATCGGCGCATTTGCCGGCGTGGCCATGGCCGGCGTGCAGTCGGTTAGCCGCACGATGGTGGGCGCGCTCGCGCCCCGTGCGCAGAGCGGCGAGTTCTACGGCTTCTTTTCCATTGTCGGGCGCACCTCGTCCTTCATCGGCCCGGCCGTCTACGGCTGGCTGGCCGCCGAAGCTGCGCTCTGGTATGAGCGCCAGGGCGTCGCGGTGACCAGCGCCGAGCAGATGGGCCAGCGCATCGCCATTCTGTCCATCGCCGTCTTCCTGGCGGCCGGCCTGTTCATGCTGCGTTTCGTCAACGAAGAGCGCGGCCGCGCCTCCGCCGCCGCGCACGCCGCCGCCAATTGACACGAAAACAATTCGTGAAAATTCGTGGCAAAAAATCTGCACCAAACGGAGGTTTGTTTTTCATGACTCAGATGACCGGTGGAGAATTGCTGCTCAAATGCCTCAAGGTCGAGGGAGTCAGCACGATCTTCGGACTGCTCGATGGCAGTCACAATTCGTTCCTCGCCAAACTACACGCGTATGACATGCGCTTCGTGTCGGCTCGCCACGAAGCGGCCGCCGCGCACATGGCCGAAGCCTGGGCGCGCATCCGCGGCGAGCCGGGCGTCGTCATCGGCGGCATCGGTCCGGGCGCGGCCAACATGGTTTCCGGCATCGCCACCGCCTACGCCGAGGGCAGCCCGGTGATTGCCATCACCGGCCAGCGCCGGCGCACCATCATTGACCCCGACCGCGGCGGCGCCTTCCAGGTGCTCGACCTGGTGGATTTCTACCGCCCTGTCACCAAGTTCGCAGCCGGGCTGCGCGACTGGCGGCGTCTGCCGGAACTGCTGCGCAAGGCTTATCGCATGGCCACCAGCGGCCGGCCCGGCCCGGTCTACATCGAAATCCCCGAAGACTTGCTGCGCTGGGTGGGTGATGATGCCGATGCCCCCATCTACGCGCCAGACACCTATCGCGTCGGCCGCCTGGGGCCAGGCGACCCGGCGCTGCTGGCTAAAGCCGCTGCGCTGCTCGCCGGTTCCAAGCGCCCGCTGCTGCACGCGGGCAGCGGCGTCACCTGGGCCGGCGCCGCGCCTGCGTTCAACGCCCTGGGCGAACACCTGGCCGCGGTCATGACCACCACCCTGGCCGCACGCGGCGTCGTGCCCGAAGATCACCCGCAGTACATCCACATCCTCAACCAGGATGCCCTGGCCGCGGCGCGCGGCGAGGCCGATGTGGTGCTCGTCGTGGGCGCACGCCTGGGCGAACTGGACGCCTGGGGCAAGCCACCGCTGTGGGGTCAAAGCGAGGGCGCCACCCTGATTCACGTGGACGCGGACCCCGCATCCATCGGCCTCAACCGCCCGGTGGATGTGGGTATCGTGGGCGATGCGCAGGCCGCGCTGGCCGCGCTGCTGGCGCAGGTGCAGGCGCAGACCGCGCCGCGGCCCTTGCACGACGGTTTCGCCGTCTACGGCCGAGCCACGGCGCAGTTGCAGGCGCAGTTGGCGCAGGCCCTGCGGCCGGGCCGGCAGGGCATCAACTCCGGGCAGATGGTCAAGGCCGTGCGCGAGTTCTTCTCACGTGACAGCATCATGGTGCAGGACGGCGGCAACACCAGCCTGTGGTGCGCCAGCTATCACCCCATCTACGGCCCGCGCAGTTACCTCTACACCGCCAAGTTTGGGCACCTGGGCACCGGGTTGCCCTACGCCATCGGCGCCAAGCTGGCCGCGCCCGAACGCCCGGTCTACCTGATTTCGGGCGATGGCGCCATCGGCTTCAACATCCAGGAACTGGAGACGGCGCGGCGTCACGGCGCGCCGATCATCGTCATCGTGGCCGTGGATGAGGGCTGGGGCATGGAGCGTTCGTCGCAGATGATGGCGCAAATGCCGGCGTTCGTAGAAACCGAGCTGTCTCCCGGCATCCGCTATGACCAGATCGCCGCCGCCTTCGGCTGTCATGGCGAGATGGTGACCAGCCTCGATGGCTTGCAGCCGGCCCTGGCCCGCGCCGCGGCAGCCGACCGTCCCACGCTCATCCAGGTCATGGTGGACCCGGAGATCAACATGGCGCCGCCCGGCCTGTTGGAGTTCGGCTCGCTGGTCTATCGGGCCACCGATTAGCCCCCCAATGAGCGGGGGACAGGCGGGGGAACAAAAAACAATCATGAACCTTCAAGATAAAGTCGCGATTGTGACCGGGGCCGGGCGTCGGGGCGGCATCGGCGTGGCGGTAGCGCAGCGCCTGGCCGCAGAGGGCGCGCATCTCGTCCTTGCCGATCTGGCGGCGCCGCCATCCACGCTGCTGCACGGCGGTTCCGGGCAGTGGGAGGAGATGCTGGCCGTGGCGCAGGAGATTGCGGCGCTGGGAGTGCGCTGCCTGCCGCTGCGCGTGGATGTGACCCAAGCGGCGTCCGTGGCAGAGATGATCGCCGCAACCATGCACACTTTTGGCCGCATTGACATCCTGGTGAACAACGCGGGCGCGACCATCGGCCCGGCGCCGGTGGCGCAGATGGCCGAAGAGGCCTGGCGGCGCACGCTGGAGATCAACGCCACCGGTACGTTCTTATGTTGCAAGGCCGTGCTGCCGGCCATGATTCAGGGCGGCCGCGGCGGGCGCATCATCAACATGTCGTCGCTGGCCGCGCGCAGACCCCGGATCTACATGAGCGCGTACGCGGCCAGCAAGGCGGCCGTCATCGCGCTGGGCGAATCACTGGCGCAGGAGGTGGCGTCGTTCGGCATCACCGTCAACGCGCTGCTGCCCGGCGACATTGACACCGCGTTCAAACAGTGGGGATTGCAGTTGGAGGCGCAGGTCACGGGTCGGCCCTACGAGGAGGTGGTGCGGGCCGCGGTGGCCCGCATCCCCGTGGGGCGGTTGGGCACAGCCGCGGATGTGGCGCACCTGGCGGCCTGGCTGGCGTCGGACGAGGCCAGTTTCATCACCGGGCAGGCCTACAACATCACCGGCGGCCGCGAGCTGACGTGAGGCCCTGAATAAGGGAAGCAAACGTAACTGCTGGGTCTGCCTGGAATTCAGACAGGATTCACAGGATTGACAGGATATTCGAACTCTCGTGCCGATAGTTTTGCACACCACAGAGCAAGAATCCTGTACATCCTGTTCATCCTGTCCAAATCGGCCTGCAG
>JAYRVL010000485.1:0-6380 GCA_041918575.1 Anaerolineae bacterium
CCCACCGGGCCGCTGCACTTTGGCGGCGCACGCAACGCAGTCTTTGGCGACACCCTGGCGCGCGTGCTGGCGGCCGCGGGCTGCGATGTGCAGCGCGAGTTCTACATCAACGACGCGGGCGCGCAGATACGCAAATTTGGCGCCTCGCTGCTGGCGCGCTACGCGCAGGCGCTGGGCGTCAATCGCCCCGTGCCAGAGGACGGCTACCACGGCGCGTATCTGACGGACTGGGGCGCGCAGTTGGCCGCCATTCACGGCCGCCATTACCTCGATCTGCCGGAAGAGCAGGCCGTGAACGCGCTGACCGACCTGGCGCTGGAGATGGCGATTGCAGGGCTGCGCACAGACCTGGAACGCCTCGACATCCGCTTCGACCGCTGGTTTTCGGAACGCTCCCTGTACCGGGACGGCACATACCAGGAGGTTCTGGCGCTGCTCGAAGCCAGGGGGCTGCTCTACCACAAGGATGATGCGCTCTGGTTTGCGGCCAGCAAGTTTGCGGGCAACGAAAAGGACCAGGTGGTGGTGCGGCGCAGCGGTGAGCCGACTTACCTGGCGTCCGACATCGCCTATCATTACGACAAGTTCGTGCGCCGCGGCTTCCAGCGGGTGATTGATGTGTGGGCCATTGACCACCAGGGGCATGTGCCGCGCATGGCCGCGGTGATGGCGGCCCTGGGCCTTGATCCGGCCGACCTGACGATTGCGCTCTACGCGCTGGTCAAGCTCAAGCGCGGGGGCGAGGAGGTCAAGCTCTCCAAGCGGGCAGGCGACATCGTCACCCTGACTGAGGTGATAGATGAGGTGGGCGCGGACGCGGTGCGCTTCATGCTGCTGACGCGCGCAGCCGAGAGCGAGATGGAGTTCGATCTAAAGCTGGCGGCTGAGCAGAGCAGCGAGAACCCGGTTTACTATGTGCAGTACGCCCATGCGCGCATTTGCAGCATTCTGCGCCGGGCGCAGGAGGCGCACAGCAGCCTGGACGAGGCAGCCGCTGTGACCCTGCTGCATCACCCGTCGGAGATGGCGCTGGTGCGCAAGATGTTGGAGCTGCCAGAGGTCATCGCGCTGGCCAGCCGACAACTGGCGCCCCATCACCTGACTTACTACGCGCAAGAGCTGGCAAACGCTTTTCATATCTTCTATCGCGACTGCCGCGTCATTTCCAGTGACCCGGCCGACGCCGAGATCAGCCAGGCGCGCCTCAAACTGGTGGACGCCTGCCGACTGATCCTGGCAGCCACGCTGCACCTGATGGGCATGAGCGCGCCAGAACAGATGTAATTCATTGTGACGAGGTTGTTGAACGCACATGCAAACGCTGAAAATGAACGGCACAGGTCGCGTCCTGGTCTCGGACCCCCTGGCGCGTATTGGGCTTGATCTGCTGTTGAAGCAGGGGCTGGCCGTCGAGGTACGCACCGGGCTGAAGCCGGCCGAACTGATCGAGATGATCCCCACCTACGACGCGCTGCTGGTGCGCAGCGAAACCAAAGTGACCGCAGAGGTGCTGGCCGCGGGCAGTCAGCTCAAGGTGGTGGCGCGTGCGGGGGTCGGTGTGGACAACATTGACCTGGACGCGGCCACCAACCTGGGCGTGCTGGTGGTCAACGCGCCCGGCGGCAACACCATTTCCGTGGCCGAACACACCGTGGGGCTGCTGCTGGCGCTGGCGCGCAACATCAGCCAAGCGGACGCTTCGCTGCGCGCGGGCGAGTGGAAGCGCACCCGCTTCATGGGCACGGAGGTGCGCGGCAAAACCCTGGGCTGCCTGGGCCTGGGCCGCATCGGCGCGGAAGTGGCGCGGCGGGCGCAGGGCCTGGCCATGGGCGTGATCGCCTATGACCCGTACATCTCGGCCGAAATGGCGGCCCATCTCAACGTCACCCTGGTGTCGCTGGAGACTCTCTACGCCAGCGCCGATTTCATCACTGTCCACCTGCCGCTGACCGAGGAAACCAACCGCATGATCAACGCGAACGCGCTGGCGCACATGAAGCCGGGCGTGCGCCTGATCAACTGCGCACGCGGGGGCATTGTGGACCAGGCTGCGCTGCTGGCGGCCCTGGACAGCGGTCACGTGGCCGGCGCGGCGCTCGACGTGTTCGAGAAAGAGCCGCTGCCGCCGGACAGCCTGCTGCTGCGCCACCCGAAGGTCATCATCACGCCGCACATCGCCGGTTGGACCGTCGAGGCGCAGGACCAGGTGGCGGTAGACGTGGCCGAACAGGTGATTGACGTGCTGTCCGGCCGGCCGGCGCGCTACGCGGTCAACGCGCCGTTGATGGCCCCGCGCGATCTGCCCTTCCTGGCGCCCTACCTGGACCTGGCCGAGCGCCTGGGACGGGTGGTGGTGCAGTTGGGCGGCAAGAACTTGAAATCGTGCGCGATCACCTACAGCGGCGCCCTGGCCGAATACGATCTTTCCTCGGTGACGGCCGCGGTCATCAAGGGCATGCTGCAATCGGTGGTGGACGTGCGCGTGAACATCATCAACGCGATGCGGCTGGCCGGCCAGCGCGGGTTGACGGTGAGCGAACACAAGACGCTGCGCGCGTCGCAGTACGACAACCTGATCAGCGTGCAGGTGGTGAACGGCGGCGGCGCACGCAAGGTCAGCGGCGCGCTGGTGCAGGACGAGCCGCACATCGTGGGCCTGGATGACATCTGGGTAGATTTTCCGGCGCAGGGGCATCTGCTGCTGACGCGTCACCATGACCGGCCGGGCATCATCGGCCGCATCGGCACCATGCTGGGCGACGCGGATGTCAACATCTCGTTCATGCACGTCGGCCGCCAGACTCCCCGCGGCGAAGCGATCATGGTGCTGGGCACCGACGAGCCGATCCCCGAGGCGCTGTACGACCTGATCAAGGACGTCAGCCACACCTATTGGGTTCAGGCGATTGCACTCTGATGGGCAAGCTCGTCTATTCGACCGATCCCGCGCCCACATCGCTGCCAGCGCCGCCGCCGCCAGAAAAGCCGCTCAAGCAGCAGACGGCCACGGTGGCGCGCGACCGCAAGCGGCGCAAGGGCAAAACGGTGACCGTGATCAGCGGCCTGCATCACAACCCGGACGCGCTGCGCGAGCTGCTGAAGAACCTGCAAAAGGCGCTGGGCGCCGGCGGCACGGTCAAGGATGGCGAGAAAGGGCCGGAGATCGAGATTCAGGGCGATCATCGTGAGCGCGCGGGCGCGCTGTTGATCGAGTTGGGCTACAAGGTGAAGGTCAGTGGCGGGTAGTGGCAGGCGTCAGACAACCAGGGCCGTGCGCCAAAGCCGAGCGCGGTCGCGCGTGCAGCGAGTCGCGCCGCACGCGAACCCACGCTGGCGTGCGATCGGCTGGTTTCTGTTCTTGCTCTGGCCGCTGCTGGCCTGCGGTCGTTTCGAGCCGCGGCCCACGCCCACGCCGGCGCCGCCCACCGCCACGCCCACCGTGCAACCGACGCGGCCGCCCACGCTCACGCTCACGCCCACGCCCACGCCTGTCGCCATGCCGACCACGGAGGCGACGGCCACCTTCACGCCAACGCCGCTGCCGGGCAGCGCGCTGCGCATCGGGCAGCCGGCGCGCGTCGTGGCGCCGCAAGGGGTCAACATCCGCAATGCGGCCACGACACGCGGCCAGCGCATTGGCCGTTTTGGCGCCGGCGTCAAAGTTACGGTGCAAGAAGGGCCGGTGGAAGCGGACGGCTACCGCTGGTGGCGCGTATCGGACAGCGGCGGCAAGGCCGGTTGGGTGGCGGAGCGGGACAGCACAACCGTCTGGCTGGCCGCGCAGATCGGCGACCCGCGCCCCGTGGATCGGCCGGTGCAGGCCAGCGACACGGTGGTGATCACGGCTGACGGCGTGGCCCTACGGGCCTTTCCGGGCAAGAATACCACTTTGCTACGCGAAATGCCGCGCGGAACCAAACTGACCCTGCTGGAAGCGCCGGTGGATGTGGACGGTCTGCGCTGGTGGCACGTGAAGAACGAGAAGTACGACGGCTGGGCCGCGGAGAGCAGCGGCAGTCAACGGCTGCTGTCGCCGGTGGAGTGAAGGCCGGAAATAAAAAAACCAGGGCAAAAGTCCCCCGCTCCTCTGCCCTGATCTCGTAAAGTACCGAAGCACCTTACGAGCGAGAGTATACAGGAAGGCGGCGACCTCGTCAAGCGGTTTGTCATGACGAACGTATAACAATGCAAGGCACAAAACCCGGCTAATCGCCAGCGCGCCGGATCCGAATACCCCGTGGAGTTGCGACGATCAGGAGTCCGGCCAGCGACTCGACTCGGTAGGCCGAAAGCACGTGGTCAAGCAGATCGAGCACGGGTCTGATGCCATCCTCATCTGGCCGCAGCAACAACACGCCGCCGTGGGTTCCCGGCGGGTAGCGCCTCAGGTCCCCAAAGCCCTTGTCCGCAGTGATCAAGAACTGTCCATCCTCCTGAACAGCCTGCCAAATACGCGTATCTTTCCATCCCCCCATTCCCTGATCGGGGACACTGCTGGCGTCGTAACCCGCCTTTCGCAAACGTAGCGTCGCCGCGATCGGTAGGTCTTCATCAATCTTGATATGCATAGATGCATTCCTAGACGGCAAGGGGCAGCAAGATGTCTTGCCTGAGAACGTCAGCCGCGTAGGCCAGCGAAGCCGAGATATCCTCATCGCTGAGTTGGGGGTATGCTTGCCGAATCTGGCCGTAGCTCATGCCGTCGGCCAGGCTGCCGATGATCATCGCAACGGGAATGCGAGTACCCTTGATGCATGGGTCTCCATGGTGGAGGTCAGCATCTACGACCACCCGTTCTTGCCAGCGAATGCGTCTCATGGATGCCTCCGAAACGTGACATAGACAACCGAGCTGTCGCGGATGCACACCGAACGAACCGACACCAGATCTGGGTATTCCTCGTTCGCAACGATCTCTTCACGCATGATTGACTCAAGACGGCGAATCATTGGCAACGTCAGGGGCCGTTTGCGGCCCAGAATTTCTGAAACACGTCCTCGGCTGCCGAGGTACGGTTCCAACTGCTTGCGTGTCCAGCCGCGGCTCTCCATGAAATACTCCAGCGCGGCGATAGGATCGGGCGACGGCAAGTCGTAACGATCCCTTTCGTAGGCTTCGACCAGCGTTACCAAAATATCGAGCGTATCGCTTTCCGGCGTGCCCGGCTCAGCGTCCCAAAGCTGCTCGATCTCCTGCAGCGCGGCATGGTTGTCTTCGTCATTCCGAATGGGTTTTAGCGCCATAGTTCATCTTATACTTCATGAGTGAGAATTCGGCAAATCGCCGATCTTGCGGTCATCCAGGCCCGCCGGCCAGCCGTAGGCCGCCAGCACGGCCGCGTCCAACCGCTTGTGCGCCTGATCCAGCCAGGTAGGCCGCTGATTTCCTCCGGTACATGGCCGGTATGACTGGTTGCCACAACAAGCGTAAAGTGATAGAATGGCAGCAACGGACCGTTTGACATCCTTGAACGAAAGGTCAAGGTGAAGCAGGAATGACACACAAGCTCGACAACCCATCTGATCTGCCTGTGTCCACAGCCTGGTTGTTCCCGGAGTATAACTTCGCCACCATGGATGTGCGCAGGTATCGCTATGTGATCATGGAGCGTATCCTCGAACGCGGGGATTGGAACGAGGTCAACTGGCTCTTCGATCAGTACAGCACGCGTGGCGTGCGCGCCTGGATGCGCCGCTGGGGCTTTCGTGCGCTCTCACGGCGATCCTTTGCCCTTTGGAAGCTCGTACTCAACATCCGGCGCTTCGATGCCCCAACCTGGGCGCTCGAGACGCAAGGGGATAAGTGGTGATGTCATGCCCACCCTCGTAGACCCACACTGGGAGATGATCACGCCGGGCTGCCGTCAGGCACTTGACGTTCTGCGCGACCGACCCTTCATCCGCTCTTTCTATTTGGCTGGGGGAACTGCATTGGCCTTGCAGATCGGCCATCGGGTTTCCAAAGACCTGGATTGGTTCTCAGCCACTCTCCTCTTGGGGCAGGTTGAACGCGCAGAGATCCGTCGTTCATTGGCTGGAATCGGCCAGTTTACGATCACCGGCGAACGGGATACGATGATCTTCAGTCGCCTGTTCGAGAGCGAGGTCAGTTTCATTTACCAACACCATCCTCTCCTCGAACCAATCGTTGAACTGGATGGCCTGGCGCTTGCGTCCCCTACCGACATTGGCCTCATGAAACTAGCCGCCATCAGGGATCGAGGAGCGCGACGCGATTTCGTGGAAAAACAACGCGCCCAGGCTCGCCGCGCAGCGCTGTGACCAACCGGCTAAATGACAACGTACCGTTTGTCGCCCTGGACGAGGTCAAGGTGAAGCAGGAATGACACACAAACTCGACAACTGCCCTTTGGAAGCTCG